>NZ_JAXAXM020000021.1:0-63317 GCF_047500745.2 Stenotrophomonas sp. FR024 | reverse complement strand
AACTACCGGCACATGCTGGAAAAGCACTCGTTGAAACAAAGCATGTCCCGGCGCGGCAACTGCCTGGACAATGCGGCGATGGAAAGCTTCTTTGGGACGCTGAAGTCGGAATTCTTCTACCTGAACAGCTTTGACAGCATCGAGAGTCTGGAAGCTGGGCTGGTGGAATACATCCAGTACTACAACGAAGAGCGCATCAAACTGAAACTGAAAGGTCTGAGCCCGGTAAAGTACCGGGAGCAGGCCCAATCGGCCGCCTGACCCCGTCCAAGTCTCGGGGGTCACTTCAAGGACGGGTTTACGGCGTCCCCGCAAACCCACAGTCCCCCACCCAGCCCTCAGTGCAACCCAGAGCCATGACCGCTGTTACCGTTGCTTGTGCTCTGGCTTGAAACGGGTGCCGGGCAGCGCCCGGCCGGGTATCCTTTCCCTCTGATGTCCGACCTTGTCCATGCCAGCCGCGAAGCCCTCAGCGACGGCGGCGCGCTCGCCTCGCACCTGGATGCATTCGTCCCGCGTCCGGCACAGCTGCACCTGACCGAAGCCATCGCCGATGCGCTGCAGCAGCGTGATCTGCTGCTGGCCGAGGCCGGTACCGGCACCGGCAAGACGTTTGCCTATCTGGTGCCGGTGCTGCTGTCCGGGTTGCGCACCATCATCTCCACAGGCACCCGCGCGCTGCAGGACCAGCTCTACCACCGCGATCTGCCACGGGTGCGCCAGGCACTCGGGGTCGGCCTGCGCAGTGCGCTGCTGAAAGGGCGTGCGAACTACCTGTGCCGCTATCGCCTGCAGCAGGCGCGCGGCGAACCGCGGTTTTCCAGTCCCGAGCAGGCCGCGCAGTTCCAGCGCATCCTGGCCTGGTCCGGTCGCTCGGAGTTCGGTGACATCGCCGAGCTCGACGGGCTGGCCGACGACTCCCCATTGCTGCCGATGGTCACCTCCACCGTCGACAACTGCCTGGGCACCGATTGCCCGTTCTGGGATGACTGCTTCGTGGTGCGTGCGCGGCAGCGTGCACAGGCTGCCGATGTGGTGGTGGTCAACCATCACCTGCTGCTGGCCGATCTGGCCCTGAAGCAGGATGGCTTCGGTGAACTGCTGCCGGGCGCCCAGGCCTTCGTCATCGACGAGGCGCACCAGTTGCCCGAACTGGCCGCGCAGTTCTTCGGCGAGGGTTTTGGCATGCGCCCGTGGCAGGAGCTCGGGCGCGATTGCCTGGCTGAAGCACGCGGTGTGGGCGGCGCGCAGTCGGCGCTGCAGGAACCGGTCGACCAGTTGCAGCAGGCGCTGCTGGCGCTGCGTTCGGCGATGGAGGGACTGCCGCCGCGTGGCACGCAATGGCGCGCGCTGGCGATGCCACAGGTGCGCGACGGATTCGATACGGTGATGGCAGGGTTGGTGACCCTGGAGCAGGCATTGCAGCCGCTGCGCGAAGCGGCGGCGGGTCTGGATGCCTGTCATGCGCGGGCGCGCGAGGCGGTCTCGCGGCTCAGCCGCTGGCTGGGCGATGACGAACCCACTCTCGATTTCGACACCGATCCGTCGGAAGCGAGCAGTGCGGCCGATGTGCTCTGGTACGAGCTTACGCCGCGTGGTTTCCGTTGCCAGCGCACGCCGATGGATGTGTCCGGTCCGCTGCGTGAGCATCGCGAGCGCAGCCGTGCCGCGTGGATCTTCACTTCGGCAACGCTGACCGTGGGCGGTGGTTTCGATCACATCGCCACCCGCCTGGGCCTGGACGATCCGCACACGCTGGTGCAGCCAAGTCCGTTCAATTGGCCCGAGCAGGCGCTGTGCTACCTGCCCGAAGGCCTGCCCGATCCGGCGGCGCGCGGGTTTGGCACCGCGCTGATCCAGACCTTGCGGCCGGTGTTGCAGGCCTCGCAGGGCAGGGCCTTCCTGTTGTTCGCCTCGCACCGTGCATTGCGTGAGGCCGCCGAGGCATTGCGCGACGGGCCGTGGCCGTTGTTCGTGCAGGGTGAGGCGCCGCGTGCGACGCTGCTGCAGCGCTTCCGTGAATCGGGCAATGGCGTGCTGCTGGGCTCGGCCAGTTTCCGCGAGGGCGTGGATGTGGTCGGCGAAGCGCTGAGCGTGGTGATGATCGACAAGCTCCCGTTCGCGGCGCCGGACGATCCGGTGTACGAGGCGCGGCTGGAGGCGATCCGCAGCCAGGGCGGCAATCCGTTCCGCGACGAGCAGTTGCCGCAGGCGGTGATCGCATTGAAGCAGGGTGTCGGCCGCCTGATCCGCAGCGAGAGCGACCGTGGCGTGCTGGTACTGTGCGACCCGCGCCTGCTCAACCGGGGCTATGGCCGGGTCTTCCTCGATTCGCTGCCGCCGTTCCGGCGTACCCGCAGCCTGGCCGATGTGCAGGCCTTCTTTACGCCACAATGGGCGCCTGCGGCCGATGATGCGGCTGCCCCAGTCGCTGTTGCGACCGGCCCCGAGCCGGCGCCCGGTGCCACGTTCCCCTTGTTCTGACCCGATCCGATGAAACTGCTCGCCTTTGAAACCGCCACCGAAGCCTGTTCCGTTGCCCTGCATGTCGATGGGCAGGTGCTGGAACGCTTCGAGATCGCCCCGCGCCGGCACGCCGAACTGAGCCTGCCGTGGGCGGAGGCGCTGCTGGCCGAAGCCGGCATCAGCCGCCGCCAGCTGGACGGCATCGCGCTCAGCCGCGGCCCCGGCGCGTTCACCGGCGTGCGTCTTGCGATCGCGATTGCCCAGGGCATTGCGCTGGCCCTGGACCGTCCGCTGTTGCCGGTCTCGACGCTGCAGGTGCTGGCGTTGCGGGCACCGACGGAAGAAACGCAGATCCTGTCAGCGATCGATGCGCGGATGGGCGAACTCTACGTTGCCCGCTTCGAGCGCGTGGACGGCCTGCCGGTGGCGCGTGATGCTGAGCGCGTATGCGCACCCGCTGCGGTATCGCTGCCGGAAGGGCTGTCCGCTTACGGCGTTGGTACCGGGTTTGGTGCGGCCGAGGGCGCGCTTGTTACGCAGTTGGGCGCTGGCCTGCGCGGCGTTGATGCCACTGCGCTGCCGCGGGCATCGGACGTGCTTGCACTGGCGGTGCCGGCCTTCGCTCGTGGCGAAGCCATTGCACCGGAGAAGGTCGAGCCGGCGTACCTGCGTGACAACGTGGCACTGACCCTGGTCGAGCAGCAGGTCGCGCGCGAGGCGAAGGCGAAGGCCAACGGCTGAGCCCCTCGTGGCGGGGGGGGCGTAGATCAAAAGCCCTGGTTTGGCCGGGCGGGTGGGCTGCGCAGGGGGCGCTGCAAGTACGTCCCTGTAAGCTCGGTCGCCGCTTGCCCGTGTGCGCTGTCCTGCGCACACGGCAAGACCGGGGTTGGGCGTCCTGCCCAACCCGCCCAAGGCATGCCTCGGGCCCATGCGGCTCACGCCCCTGCGCAGCCCACCCGCCCGGCCTCTGACAGTTCCCGTGTGCGTCCGCCACGGAAAATCAAAAAAAGAAAAGTCAAAGTCAAAAGCGGGTCGCTTCGCTCGCATCCACGCGTGGCGTGGATGTGTGTCGACCAAGGTCGACACCTACCAATAGCAAAAATGCGCCGTGATCTGTCAAAGGTGGGGCGGTGTGGGCTTGCAGGACCGTTGGCGCCATGGATGGCGCCATCGAGCCCCCAGGGACGGGTTTACGGCGTGTCCTGCAAGCCCACACCGCCCCGCCAAACCCAAAGCCCAACCGCAGCTCTTGATCTTGCTGTTGCAGTTGCTTGGGCTTGCAGCGGGTCCCGGGCCGCAGGCCCGGGCAACAAACCCTACCGGTCGTCGTGCAGGGTGCCGCCCGGCAGGAACACCCACGTGCGGGTGACCTGCAGGATATCGATCTCATCCTCGGTCTTCGGCAACGGCGGGAATGGCTGCGCCAGCTTCACCACCCGCAGCGCCGCCTCATCCAGCAACGGCATCCCGCTCGAACGCAGGATCCGGCTGCTTTCCACGCTGCCATCGCGGCGCACACCCACGCTGATCACCACCTGGCCACCCAGGCGGCGCTGCCGGGCCTCGTCCGGGTAGTTCAGGTTGCCGACGCGCTCGGCGCGATCGACCCAGGCACGCAGGTAGTTGGCATAGGCATATTCGCGCGTGCTGGCCGACACGAACTTGCGGTTTGGGCGCTTGGCGTACTGCGCCGAGCGCAGATGGACTTCAGCGGCCAGGCGGGCCATTTCCACATCGCGCTGCTCGCGTGCGCTCAAGGGCGCATCCGGTTCGGGCTGATCCGGCGTGGGCCGGGACTGCGCCTGCGCGAACACTTCTTCGCCATTGCGGCTGCTGACCACCCGGGCCTGCGGCGGCGGAACCGGTGCGGCCGATTGCTGCTGCTGCGGAATCGGGCTGATTCCGGACTGGGCCTGCGGCACGATGCCGGCCTGGTTGTCACGCGGACGCTGTGCGCGGTCGTGTTCGCCACCGCCTTCCTGGTTGGCTGCGGCCAGGAAATCAGCCTGCTTCGGCGTCAGTGCGGTGCGGGTCTGGCTGAAGATCACTTCCAGCGTCGGCACCAGCGGCGCATCGCCCTTCACGGCGAAGCCCACGCCCAGGATCAGCAGGGCGTGGACCAGCACCGACAGCGCGATGGTCGCCCCCAGCCGTTGCGCTTCGCGCGGCGGCGGGGGCAGTACGGCAGGTGCGGCAGACATCAGCGCAGGCCGGCCTCGAGTGCGTCGAACAGGGTGCCGGCGATGTTCAGCCCGTACTGTGCGTCCAGTTCGCGCACGCAGGTCGGGCTGGTCACGTTGACCTCGGTCAGGTAATCACCGATCACGTCCAGGCCGACGAAACGCATGCCACGACGCTTCATCTCCGGCCCGACCTGGGCGGCGATCCAGCGGTCGCGCTCGCTCAGCGGGCGGCCTTCACCGCGGCCACCGGCGGCCAGATTGCCGCGGAATTCATCACCCTGCGGGATGCGCGCCAGGCAGTAGTCGACGGGTTCGCCATCGACCAGCAGGATGCGCTTGTCGCCGGCGGTGATGTCGGGGATGAACTTCTGTGCCAGCGCCATCCTGTGGCCACCGTCGGTCAGGGTTTCCAGGATCACATTCAGGTTCGGATCGCCCTGGCCGCTGCGGAAGATCGAGCGGCCGCCCATGCCATCCAGCGGCTTCAGAACCGCCTGGCCGTGTTCCAGGGCAAAGGCCTTCAGCGCCTTGGCGTCGCGGCTGACCAGGGTCGGCGGGCAGCACTGCGGGAACAGCAGGGCGGCCAGCTTCTCGTTGTAGTCGCGCAGGCCCTGCGGGTTGTTGACCACGCAGGCACCGGCAGCGGCGGCCACGTCCAGCACCTGGGTGTCGTAGATGTACTCGGCGTCGACCGGCGGGTCCTTGCGCATCAGCACGATCTGGCCGGGACCGAACTCGGTACGGCTGAACGCGCCCAGCTCATACCAGCCGGCCGGGTCGTCGCGCACCTGCAGCGGTGCGGTCTGGGCCACCGCCACGCCACCTTCCAGGGCCAACCCGCCCGGGCGCACGTAGTGCAGGGCATGGCCGCGGCGCTGGGCTTCCAGCAACATGGCGAAGGTGGTGTCCTTGGCGATCTTGATGTGGGCGATGGGGTCCATCACCACGATGACGTTCAACGGCATGGGCGCACCTGTCTGGCAAGGCGTTGATGGTAGCGGCAACGCCGGTCGCGCGCCTCCCTGCCGTACTGCAACGCAGCGTCCGCCCGGCGGTCGCGCACGCATTGCGAAACCCGTCACGTTCAGGAGGGTGCCATGCCCCGCGCCATGGGGCGGCCTTGAAGCGGGCGCGGAAAGTGCGATATAGATACGCTTTCGTAGCGGCCCCCGCCAGAGATCGGGCCGTGCGCTTGGGGATAGGCAATGACTGAAAACACGACTGCGGGCGGGGAACTCGCAGGACTCCGGGTGATGGTCATCGATGATTCGAAGACCATCCGCAGGACTGCGGAAACGCTGCTCAAGCGCGAAGGTTGCGAGGTGGTCACCGCCACCGACGGCTTCGAAGCGCTTGCGAAGATCGCAGACCAGCAACCGCAGATCATCTTCGTCGACATCATGATGCCGCGCCTGGACGGCTACCAGACCTGTGCGCTGATCAAGGGCAACCAGCTGTTCAAGGCGACCCCGGTCATCATGCTGTCGTCCAAGGATGGCCTGTTCGACAAGGCGCGGGGACGCATCGTCGGCTCGGAGCAGTACCTGACGAAGCCTTTCACGCGTGAAGAACTGCTGGGTGCCATCCGCACATACGTCAACGCCTGACCAGGGGGGAAAGGCACAATGGCTCGTATCGTTCTGATCGAGGATTCACCGACCGACCGCGCGGTGTTCACCCAGTGGCTGCGCCGTGCCGGCCATGAGGTGCTGGAAGCGGACAACGCCGAGGATGGACTGCAGCTGGTCCGCGACCAGGTGCCGCAGCTGGTGCTGATGGACGTGGTCCTGCCCGGCATGAGCGGCTTCCAGGCCACCCGTGCGATGGCCCGTGATGCGGCGATCAAGCACATCCCGGTGATCATCGTCAGCACCAAGGCGATGGAAACCGACAAGGCATGGGGACTGCGCCAGGGCGCAGCCGATTACATCGTCAAGCCGCCGCGCGAGGATGAACTGATCGCGCGGATCAACGAACTGGTGGCCTGATGCGCTCGCCCTTCGACATCCTCGAAGCCTATGAACGGCGCAGCCTGGCCCATGCGGTGCAGCTGCCCGAGCGGCAGTTCGCGCAGGACCTCTGGCGTGGCGTGGGCTACCGCGTCGGCCAGCGCCGGCTGGTATCCGATTTCCGCGAAGTGGTGGAAATCGTGCCGATGCCGCCGGTGACCCCGGTGCCGTGCGCGCAGCCGTGGCTGCTGGGCGTGGGCAACCTGCGCGGCAACCTGTTCCCGGTGGTCGACCTGAAGTACTTCCTGGAAGGCACGCGTACCGTGCAGCAGGAAGGCCAGCGCGTGCTGATCATGCGCCAGTCGGGTGGCGACGTCGCGCTGACCATCGATGAACTGTTCGGCCAGCGCAGCTTCGAACTGGACCAGCAGATCGCGGCCGGCACGCTGGCCGAAGGACGTTACGGCCACTTCGTCGATCGCGCCTTCCACGCCGACGGCCACGACTGGGGCGTGTTCTCGCTCTCGCTGCTGTCGCGTACCCCTGAATTCCGGCAAGCCGCGGCCTGAGGCCGGGCATCGCCCCCTGCATTGAAGATCGAGGTTGAACGATGAGTACTGCTTCGGACGCCACCAAGACCGGCAAGCTGCGGCTGGGCGGCAGCAACCTCTGGTTGTTCCTGCTGCTGGCATCGATGATCCTGTTCGGCGTCAACACCGGCGTCGCCACCTGGCAGGGCAGTCGCCTGGCCGATGCCGGCTCCAAGGCGGCCGATCTGCAGGTGCTGTCACAGCAGCTGGCCAACCAGGGCCGTGATGCGGTGGGCGGCAACGCGCAGGCGTTCACCGCCTTCAAGGCGACCCGCAACGCGATCGAACAGAACGTGTCGACCCTGCAGGGGCGCTACGGCAAGGAGCCGGGCGTGTCGGGTGCGATCGCCACCCTGGCCGAAACCTGGGCGCCGCTGGGCAAGCAGGCCGGGCAGCTGGTCGCCAGTGAACCGGCGGTGCTGGCGCTGGCCGGCAATGCCAACAACTTCACCGGCGCGGTGCCGGGCCTGCAGGCCCAGCTGAACGAGCTGGTGCGTGCGATGTCCGCCTCGGGCGCGCCGTCGTCGCAGGTGTACAGCGCCCTGCAGCAGGTGGTGGTGGCCGGCTCCATGGCCCGTCGCGTGACCGAAATGCGCGCCGGTGGCAGCGCCGCAGCGACGTCCGGCGATGCACTGGCACGCGACATCACCGTGTTCTCGCAGGTGCTCGACGGCCTGCGCAACGGCAACGAGGAACTGGGCATCACCGCCGTGCGCGGTGCCGCCGCCGTCGCCGCACTGGAGCAGTCGCAGCAGAAGTGGGAAGCGATGAAGCAGGACGCTGACGCGATCCTGGCCAGCTCGCGCCAGCTGTTCGCGGCGCAGTCCGCCGCCACCGCGCTGGGCCAGGGTTCGGCCCACATGCTGGATGACAGCCGCAAGCTGTTCGACGCGTTCTCCTCGTTCGGCTCGGTGTCTGACACCCGCCTGTTCCCGAACTTCTGGATCGGTGTGGTCTCCGGTGCGCTGTCGCTGATCGCGATCATCGGCTTCGTCTCCACCAACGTGCGCAGCCGCTCGCGCGAGCAGGAACTGCGCTACCAGACACAGGTGGAATTCAACAGCCGCAACCAGCAGGCGATCATGCGGTTGCTGGACGAAATCTCCTCGCTGGGTGAGGGCGACCTGACCGTGAAGGCCTCGGTGACCGAGGACATGACCGGCGCCATCGCCGACGCGATCAACTACGCGGTGGACGAGCTGCGCCACCTGGTGACCACCATCAACGACACCTCGGCCAAGGTCGCGCTGTCCACCCAGGAAACCCAGGCCACCGCCATGCAGCTGGCAGAGGCGGCGGGCCACCAGGCCAACCAGATCACCTCGGCCTCGGACCGCATCGGTGAAATCGCGGCGAGCATCGAACAGGTGTCGCGCAACTCGGCCGAGTCGGCCGACGTGGCACAGCGCTCGGTGGTGATCGCTGCCGAAGGTGCCGGCGTGGTGCGCGAGACCATCCAGGGCATGGACCAGATCCGTGACCAGATCCAGGAAACCTCCAAGCGCATCAAGCGCCTGGGCGAGTCGTCGCAGGAAATCGGCTCGATCGTGGAACTGATCAACGACATTTCCGAGCAGACCAACATCCTGGCATTGAACGCAGCGGTGCAGGCGGCTTCGGCCGGTGAAGCGGGCCGCGGTTTCGCGGTCGTGGCCGACGAAGTGCAGCGCCTGGCAGAACGCACCTCGGGCGCAACCCGACGCATCGAGAACCTGGTGCAGGCGATCCAGGCCGATACCAACGAAGCGGTCACCTCGATGGAACAGACCACCGCCGAAGTGGTGTCCGGTGCACGCCTGGCCGAGGACGCCGGCACCGCACTGACCGAAATCGAGCGCGTGTCCAATGCACTGAACACCCTCATCAAGAACATCTCCATCGCCGCCCAGCAGCAGTCGGCTGCGGCCTCGGACATCACCCGCACCATGGGCGTGATCCGGCAGATCACCGGCCAGACCTCGCAGGGTGCCGGGCAGACCGCCGAATCGATCGGTCACCTCGCGCAGCTGGCGGCCGACCTGCGTCGTTCGGTCGCCGACTTCAAGCTGCCGGCGTGACGCGGGCAGGGCGGCGAGCAAGGAACCAGTCGATGAAGCATTTCCATTCCCCACGCCAGAACTCGCGCGGCTTCCGCGCGGCGGCGAACGGAGCGCGTCCATGAGCAGTCTGCGCGATGCGATGAGCCACGCAGCGCTGGGCTGGGTCAAGCCCGAGCTGGACGAGACCCTGCGCCAGGTGCGCAACGAGGTCGAGTACTACGCGGAAGACCCGGCCGATGCCAGCCGCATGCGCATCTGCGCCGGCTACCTGCACCAGGTGCAGGGCACCCTGCGCATGGTCGAGCTGTACGCCCCGGCGATGGTGGCCGAGGAGCTGGAGCAACTGGCCAATGCCATCGGCGCCGGTAGCGTGGCTGATCGGGATGAAGCCTGCGCGACCCTGATGCGCGGTAGCGTGCTGCTGCCCGATTACCTGGAGCGCCTGCAGAACGGTCACCGCGATATTCCGATCGTGCTGATGCCGCTGCTCAACGAGATCCGCGCCGCGCGAGGCGAAGAAGGCGTGCATGACAGCGTGCTGCTGGCGTTTGCGCCGGACAGTGTCAGCGCCACCGAGGCTGAGCTGGACCATGCCCGCGGCAGCCTGAGCGGGCGCAACCGCGAGCTGCTGGATACGGTCGGCAGCGCGGTGAAGGAAGAACTGCTGCGCATCAAGGATGCGCTGGACCTGCACCTGCGTACTGGCGGTGCGCCCGAACAGCTGGAGACCCAGGCCAACGAACTTGGCGCCGTGGCCGATACGCTGGGCATGATGGGCCTGGGCGTGGCCCGTGGCGTGGTCGTGCAGCAGCGCGACGCGCTGCGTGGCGTGGTCGAGGGTCGCCAGCAGATCGATGAGAACCTGCTGCTGGATATCGCCGGCGCACTGCTGTACGTGGATGCCTCGCTGGACGACCAGGTGGCCCATCTGGGCGCCGGTGGCAGTGGCGAGGACGATCCGAGCGCGGTCGAGAACCGGCGCACCGTGGAAGTGCTGGCGCATGAAGCCATCGCCAACTTCGCGGCGGCCCGTGAGCATTTCGTCGCTTTCATTGAAACCAGCTGGAACCATGCCGAGCTGCAGGACGTGCCGCGCCTGCTGGGCGATGTGTCCGGTGCGCTGCGCATGCTCGACCTGAACACCGCCGCCGATTACCTGCGCGGTGTGCAGCAGTACATCGAAGCCGAGCTGATCGGTCGCCAGCGCGTGCCCAGTGGCCGCCAGCTGGACACCCTGGCCGATGCCATGGCCAGCCTGGAGTACTACCTCGAGGCTCTGCGCGACCGCCGCCCGGGTCGCGAGGACATCCTCGACATCACCCGCAGCAGCCTTGAAGCGCTGCGCTATTGGCCGTTGCCGGACCGCAATGCGGTGGAGCCTGTTGCCGCCGCGCCGATTCCGTTCGCATCGCTGCTGGTGGACCGCGAGCCGATCGCGCTGCAGGCCGAGCCGCTGCAGCCGGAGCCCATCGAGATTCCGGTGCAGCCGGCCGCGCCCGCCGCCGGCACGGTGCCGGTACCGCTGCCGGACTTCACCTTCGATCCGCCACCGGCCGCGCCTGCACCGGAGGTGGTGGACAACCGCCTGATGTTCGGGGCGCTGGGGAGTGTCGCCTCCACACCGCTGTCGCTGCATGACGACGCGGATGCACCGCTGGTCTTCGCCGCGTCCAGCGCGCCTGCGCCCGAGGTACCGCAATGGGATCTCGCACCGTTCCATCCGGACTCCGAGCCGACCGCGAGTGCCGAAGACGAGCGCAGTCCGACCTTCGCCAGCTTCGACCCGGTCAGTTTCGAACGGGCCGAAACCAGCGTGGAACCGGCGCCGCAGTGGACACTGTCGGAGGCAACACCGCCGGCATTGGCCGATGTGGCTGTGATGGATGTCGAGGACGACGTCGACGCGTCGGTGCCCTTTGACACCGCTGACGTTGCCGCGCCCGTGTTCGACCCGGTGGCTGCCGAGCACGATGTGGTCGCCGCCGGTGACGACGTGGTGTTCCGTTTCGACGCCGATGCGCTGGACAATGCCGACGACGTGCTGTCGCTGCACGCAATGGAGACGCTGTCGCTGGACGACGACGCCGGATTGCACCCGGCGCTGGAGATCGTCGATCCCGCTGCACCCGTGCGGGTGGACGAAAGCCCTGTGGTTGCCGAAGCGGACGCGGTTCCGGCGGATGTGCAGGAGGACGTGCCCGCGCCGATGGCCGAGGTGCTGACGCCGGTCTCCGATGCACCGGCACCGGCGGTGTCGGTGATTGATATCGACACCATCGCGCCCATCGACTTCAGCGAAGCCGACGCGCAGTTCTTCGCCGAGCTGAGCGCCGCGGCGGCCGATTTCAATCCGCTGGCCATGGCGGCTCCGCCCGCTGCGGACATCCCGGTCGTGGCCGGCACCGAGACCGGCTTCGAGGCCGGCTTCGACGACGATGCCGAGAACATCGACGAGGACATCCGCGAGGTGTTCCTGGAAGAGTTCGACGACGAGCTGGCCAACCTGGGCACGCTGCTGCCGGCATGGCACATGCAGCTGGACAACATGGACCGGCTGCGGCCGATCCGCCGCATCTTCCACACCCTCAAAGGCAGTGGCCGCCTGGTGGGTGCACGCACCCTGGGCGAGTTCGCCTGGAAGATCGAAGGCATGCTCAATCGCGTGCTCGATGGCAGTCGCCCGGCGACTCCGGCGGTGCTGGCGATGGTCGACAACGCCCATGCCGCGCTGCCGCAGCTGAACGCCGCGCTGCGCCATGGCCAGCGCATCAGCGTGGACCTGCAGGCGATGCAGGCCATTGCCGATCGGGTCGGTGCCGGCGAGGAGACCTTCTACGTGCCGTTGCCGGCTGCGGCCGCACCGGCAGCGACACTGGCCGAGTCCGAAGGCGAAGACGAAATCAGCCGACTGCTGGAAGCCGAGGCCGCTGCGTCGGCGCAGGCCGATGCCACGGCGGTGGCGGAAGACGCCGGTACCCCGGCCAACATCGACAGCGTACTGCGCGAGATCCTCGAGGCCGAGGTCGAAGTCCACCAGGCGACCCTGCAGGAATGGCTGCGTTCGGCGCAGCAGGCACCGCAGCCGGTCAGCGACGCACTGCTGCGTGCGGTGCACACCATGAACGGCGCCTTCGCGATGACCGAAGTGCCGGAAATCACGGCGGTCACCGGCGGTGCCGAGTCCTACATCAAGCGCGCCCTGGCCGCCGACGTGGTGCCTGGCGACGAGGGCGTAGCCGCACTGGATGCGACCGCGCAGGCGATCACCGCGACCATGGAAGCGCTGCAGGCCGAACAGCCGCGGATTGTTCCGCAGGGCGCGTTGGTGCAGCGGCTGCAGGCATTGGCCGGCGAGCTGCCGGAAGCGCGCTGGCCGCTGTTCGCGCTGGAAGACGAGGACGAAGAGGGCGTCGAGCTGGCGCCTGATGCCGAGCAGGCATCCGCGGCCGAAGCGCCGCTGGCCGGGCTGGACACGCTGGACGAAACCAGCATGCAGTCCGCTTTCGATGCGGCGACCGATCTCATTGCCGAGCCGCAGTCGCATGCCGAAGATGCGCTGGAACCGGTTCCAGCTGCAACCGGGCTGGAGGCGCTGGACGTCGCAGCCGACAGCGGCCTGGACGTGGGTGAGCTGACCGCCAGCGACGATCTTTCGCGTTACTTCGACGCCGGCTGGCCGTCGGTTCCGGGCGAAGGTGAACCTGCCTCAGACGACACCGGCGCGATTGAATCGATCCAGCCGATTGAAAGTGCGCCTGATGTTGCCCAGGACGAATCAGATGCCGTGCCGGCGATCGCGACGGTCGACGACGCTGACCTGACCATGGCGGACGATCTGTCGCCGTACCTCGACGCCAGTGCGCTGCCGGTGGATGACCGCGACGCGGAAGAGTTGCCGGTGTCTGCGGAAGTTGACGCGATCGACCTGAATACGCCGTTGCCGTTTGATTCGGACAGTGACGATGACAACGTCATTGACGACGCTGCTGCACTGCCACTCGACAGCGAGCTGTCGAGCCTGCAGGATGAAATGGCTGTGCCGGGTTTTGCAGAACCAGTCACGCTGGCAGCCGCGCTCGAGGCCGGCCTGCACGTGATCGAGGAGGAGCAGACCCTGGACGACGACGGGCAATGGCCCGTGATCGGCCTCCAGGCCAGCGAACTCGCGCCGGGTGAGGCAGATGCCTTTGCCGAGGATGCGGACGTCGGCGGGGAGGCGGCGGTCGGTGAAGGAGAGAGCGCCGATCAGCCGTCCCCGGCGACGGTGATTGAGGAGATCACCGCGGAGGCGCCGCAGGGCGGCACTGCTGCGGTGCGCTTCTTCGAAATGGAAGACGCACCGGGCCAGGGTACGGTCGATGCCGATGCACAGGTTGCAGCGACCGACATCGTGCCGCGTGCGCCGCACCACGAGCAGGCACCTGTTGAGGCGGATGCCGAAGACGGCACCGATGCACTCGACTTCAGCGTGTACGACCGCGAACTGGTCGATATCTTCGTCGAGGAAGGCAAGGACCTGCTCGACCACTGCGATGGCCTGATCAGCGAACTGCGCGATGCGCCGCAGGACCGCGAGGTACTGGCCGGCCTGCAGCGTGATCTGCACACCCTGAAGGGTGGCGCACGCATGGCTGGCATCAACGCCATCGGCGACCTTGGCCACAGCATCGAATCGCTGCTGGAGGCGGTGGCCGCGGGCCGTACCGAGATCGAGCGCCGCGACGTGCAGTTGCTGGAGCGTGGGTTCGATCGCCTGCACCAGCTGCTCACCCGCACCGGCGCGCACCGCGTGGTGGAGCCGGCGCAGGATCTGGTCGAAGCCTTCGAGGTCCGCACCACCATCGATATCGCCGCAGCCGCTGCGGCCGCGCGTGCGGCCAGCGAGATCGAGACCGTGCCCGCACAGGCCGCGGGCCCACTGGCGGCCCCGATCGAAGCGCCGCTGTCGGCTCCGCTTCCGGCCGAGGGCGTGATCGATGAAGATCCGCTGGCGCGTCCGCAGCAGGAGCAGGTGCGCGTGCGTGCCGACCTGCTCGACCGCCTGGTCAACCATGCCGGTGAAGTGGCGATCTACCGCTCGCGGCTTGAACAGCAGCTGGGTGCCTTCCGTGGTGCCATGGGCGAACTGGAGCGCACCAATGCGCGACTGCGCGACCAGCTGCGGCGACTCGACCTGGAAACCGAGGCGCAGATCGTCGCCCGCTACCAGCGCGAGCAGGACCAGGCCGACCAGAAGTTCGATCCGCTGGAGCTGGACCGCTTCTCCACCCTGCAGCAGCTCAGCCGTGCGCTGAACGAGTCGGCGGCCGACCTGGGTGGCCTGCAGGGCGTGCTGGACGATCTGTCGCGCCAGTACGATTCGCTGCTGCAGCAACAGTCGCGCGTCAGCTCCGAGCTGCAGGATGGCCTGATGCGCGCGCGCATGGTGCCGTTCGATGGCCTGGTGCCGCGCCTGCGCCGCGTGGTCCGCCAGTCCGGCATGGATACCGGCAAGCAGGTCCACCTGACCCTGGAAGGAACCCACGGCGAACTGGACCGCAACGTCCTGGACCGCATGGTCGCGCCGCTGGAACACATGCTGCGCAACTCCGTGGCCCATGGCCTGGAAGCGCCGGAACAGCGCCGCGCCGCCGGCAAGCCGGAGGAGGGCGAGATCGCCATCCGCCTGCACCGCGAAGGTTCGGAAATCGTGCTGGAAGTGGCCGATGACGGTGCTGGCCTGGACCGCGAGGCGATCCGCCGCCGCGCCATCGACCGTGGCCTGCTGGCCGCCGATGCGCAGCCGAACGAGCAGGAGCTGGACAACCTGATCTTCGCGTCCGGCTTCACCACCGCCGACCAGGTCAGCCAGCTGGCCGGTCGTGGCGTGGGCATGGACGTGGTGCGCAACGAAGTGCGCCAGCTCGGTGGCTCGGTCGACATCCAGTCGGTGCGGGGCCAGGGCGTGCGCTTCACCCTTCGCTTGCCGCAGACGCTGGCCGTCACCCAGGCGGTGTTCGTGCAGATCGGCGAAACCACCTTCGCGGTGCCGGTGGCCTCGGTCAGTGGTATCGGCCGCCTGTCGCGCGAGCGTTTCGAAGCCGCCGACAGCAGCTACCGTTACAGCGGCGAAGACTATCCGCTGTACGACCTCGGCAGCCTGGTCGGGCAGGCCCCGGCGCGTGCCGATGGCCAGGACCAGGTGCCGCTGCTGCTGGTCCGTGCCGGTGATCTGCGTGCCGCCGTGGCGATCGACCAGGTGCTGGGCAACCGCGAAATCGTGGTCAAGCCGGTCGGCCTGCAGATCGCGTCGGTGCCGGGCATCTACGGCGCGACCATCACCGGCGATGGCCGCGTGGTGGTGATCCTGGACGTGGCGCCGCTGGTGCGCCGCTTCCTCGCCAACCCGACGCTGCCTGTGCTGGCCAACGCACCGCGCCAGGAGCGCCAGGTGCCGCTGGTGATGGTGGTCGACGACTCGCTGACGATGCGCAAGGTCACCGGCCGCATCCTCGAACGCCACAACTTCGAGGTCAGCGTCGCCCGCGACGGCGTGGAAGCGCTGGAACGCCTGGAAGAGCGCGTGCCGGACCTGATGCTGCTGGATATCGAGATGCCGCGCATGGATGGCTACGAGCTCGCCACCGCGATGCGTGCCGACCCGCGCTACAGGGACGTGCCGATCGTGATGATCACTTCGCGCAGCGGTGACAAGCACCGCCAGCGCGCCTTCGAGATCGGTGTCCAGCGTTACCTGGGCAAGCCGTACCAGGAACTGGACCTGATGCGTAACGTGTACGACCTGCTGGGGATCGCCCGTGTCCGTGAGTGAAACCCAAGCGGCTCCGGCCGTGGCCCTGCTGGCCCGTCCCGGCGCGGCGCGTGAGCGCCTGCGTGAGGCGTTGTCGCACGCCGATGTGCAGCTGGTGCTGGAAGATGATCCCAACACGCTGGAGGCGCGGGTCCTGCAGGAGGCGCGCCCACAGTTCGTGGTGATCGCGCTGGAAGCCGCCATCGAGGACGCCTTGGAGCGCCTGGAAGCGGTGCTGTCCGCACCGGGTCTGACCCTGGTCTTCGACGAGGCCGAACTGGCTGCACGTCGTGATGGCTGGGAGGCTCAGCGCTGGGGCCGTCATCTGGCCGCCAAGCTGCATGGCCACCAGCAGGTGTTGCCGCCGGGGGCCGAAGAAGAACCCAGCCTGCGGTTGGAGCCGGGCCACCCGGCACCGGCACCGGCGCCGCAGGAAGAAGCGCTGCAGCCGCACCTGGAGCAGGCATTGAGCTGGGCCGACGAGGTCCCCGCTGACACTCTGTACTCGCCGCCTGTACAGCTGCACGAACCGATCGCGCTGGAACAGGCGCTGGCGGCCTTGCAGCCGGTGGTGCCTGAGCGGCTGGAGGCCCCCGCACTGCCGTCGCTGGCAGAGACCGCGTCCGCAGCACCGCCGCTACCGCCGGTCTCCTTCGACCACACCGCCTGGTCGCTGGTCGAGGACGAGGCCGATGCCTCGGCAACCGCTCCGCACCACGCTGCGGTGGAGGCTCCGCTGCCTTCCTTCGATACCGGTCATCTGAGTCTGGTCGATCTGGATGCCGCAGCGCCCGTGGGCGCACGCGCCGGATCGCTGCTGGTGCTGGCCGGCATCGGTGGCCCGGATGCGCTGCGTCGCCTGCTCGGCGCGCTGCCGCCTTCGCTGAGCGTGCCCGTCCTGGTGCACATGCGCCTGGATGGCGGGCGCTACGGCAACCTGGTCAAGCAGATGGCACGCGTGTCGCCGTTGCCGGTGCAGCTGGCTGAAGCCGGCCAGCGTGCAACTCCGGGTGAAGTGCACGTGCTGGCCGATGACATCGGCGTGCAGGCAGCCAGTGACGGCCTGCATTTCGTCAGCGACGCGCAGGGCATTGCGATTGCCGCGCTGCCAGCTGACCACACCGCGCTGGTCCTGCTCAGCGGCGCTGACCTTGCGCATGTTGGTCCGGCGCTGGATCTGGCCGCCGCCGGTGCATGGGTGGCCGGTCAGGTGGGCGAGGGCTGCTACGACCCGGCTGCGGCCACGGCGGTGGTTGCTGCCGGCATGGTGGCCGGTGAACCGCAGGAACTGGCGCAGGCGATTGCCGCGCGCTGGGGTGAGCAGGACGACAACGGAGAAGCACCATGAGCTATGCCAGCAATGACGAAATCCGTGGCGTCCTGATCCAGGCCGGCAACGCGCGCGTGCTGCTGCCCAATGCCACCGTGGCCGAAATGATGTCGCGCGTGCCGGTGCAGCCGGTCTCCGATGCGCCGCGCTGGCTGGTCGGCAAGATCGGCTGGCATGGCTGGCAGGTGCCGCTGGTGTCGTTCGCACGTCTTTCGGGACTGGGCGAAGAAGCCGTGGGCGGCCACAACAAGGTGGTGGTGCTGAAGGCCCTCAGCGGCAACGCGCAACGCCCGTACTACGCCCTGCTGACGCAGAACTTCCCGCAGCTGATTTCGGTGCCGCGCGACGGCCTGCTGGCTGACGCCTCGGAAGAAACCCTGCCGGACATCGTGCACATGCGTGTGCTGCTGGGCGAGCAGAGCGCGCTGCTGCCGAACCTGGACGCGCTGGAAGCCGCCCTGGATTCGCTGGCGGCCTGATCGGACATCCGCCGGGCATTTTGAATTCCTGGTAGTGCCGGCCGCTGGCCGGCATCCACGGAATCATGCGGTTGCCGGCCAGCGGCCGGCACTACCCTGCTGGAAAGAGATTCCGGCCAACGGTAGGCAATACCCCTGCTGGAGAGAGATTCCGGCCAGCGGCCGGCACGACCCGGTCAGAAAATGACGTGACTCTGTCCGTTGGCTGCGCCCTGTGGGCCAAAGCGGCGCTCGTGGATCTGGCCGTGGCCGTCGGCGTCGATCAGCAGCACGGTGCTGGCGCGGGTGCCGTAGTCGTCGCCGCGGATGAAGGCGGGGCTCAGCCAGCGCTCGCGTTCCAGGCCGATGCCGGTGTCGGGCAGGTCGCTGTCGGCGGGGCGATGTTCGTCGGCCAGGGCGGCCCAGAGCGGGGTCAGGTCCGGGGTCAGATCCTTTTCGCTTTGCGAAAGGGATCTGACCCGGTCTTCCTGCAGCCAGGCTTCAAGGGCCGCCATCAGCCGCCGGGTCTTCGGCCAGGGCGCGTCCAGCGCACCGTTGGACATGCCATGCACGCCCGGGCCCAGGCTCTGCCGCTCGGCGGGGTGGTTGCCCAGGAACTCCAGGCTGTGGCCGTCGGCCAGCAACAGGTTGAACGGCGCGTAGGCGCCGGCCACCGTTGCCAACCGGTCGATATGCACGGCGGCCGGGTCGCGGCCGCGCAGGAAGTCGGCCACCAGCGCGCCCCGTGAAGGGCCGGTCTGGGCGGCCAGCGGATCACGCACATTGGTGACCACTGCCATCCGGCCTACGGCACCGACGCCCGCCCAGCCGCCGCCGGAGCGCAGGTCGCGCCCCCCGATGACGGAGGTCTCATCTTGCCAGGCGGCCAGCGCCGCCGTCGGGCGGGCGTGGAACTCATCACGGTTGCCGGTCATCACCAGCCGCCAGCGCGGGTGGTGCATCCAGCCAAGAGCGAGCAGGCACATGGCCTCATTGTGCACGGTTTGCGCAGTCTGGCGCCGCTTCCGGCCCGTTTTGGATGAATGCGCGGCCGATGTTTCACGCGCTGTCCACAGCCCTGAACTTCCGTTCAATCTCAAAAATTGAGACGGATCAGCAACTTGTGGATAAGCCTTGAACAATTCTCTAAAGGTTGTTGCAAGCCATTGATGTGGCTGGCGATTTCCCCGCTGAAAAGTTGTTGACAACCCTTCGGCCGCTGCTAAGGTGGGCATCAGAGGGAAATCCGGGTGTTTTGTGGGTTTTCGTGGTTCAATGTTTCACCGGGCGAAGGATAGGTGCACGCGTCGTGTTCCAGGGCGAGACGGCCATCACAGTTGACGATAAAGGGCGCATGGCGGTTCCCACCGCTTACCGCGACCTCGTCGCGCGCGCCAGCAACAACCGTCTCGTGCTGACCTACAACCCGTTCGAAGCCGGCTGCCTGTGGCTGTATGCAGAGTCGGAATGGGAGCGGGTCCGCGACGACGTGATGTCCAAGCCCAACACCCAGCGCGTCGTGCGCCTGTTGCAGCAGAAGCTGGTCGGCTCGGCCGCCCATCTTGAGCTGGACGGCAACGGTCGCATCAGCATCCCCGCCAGCCACCGCGGTGCGGTGGGCATTGAGAAGAAGGCGGTATTGCTCGGTATGGGCGACAAGTTCGAATTGTGGAGCGAGCAGGCGCATCGGGCCCTGATCCAGCAGACATTGTCTGACGAGGATCTGGGTGATGGGTTGCTCGACCTGAAGTTGTGAGCCGGGGTGCCCGGATGCGCCCAGAAGCGCAGGCCGGTCACCTTCCGGTGTCGCAGTCGCCGGCGGTGCACCTGCCGGTCCTGTACACCCAGGTCCTTGAAGGCCTGAGGGTGATCGAAAACGGACGTTATCTGGATGGCACGTTCGGTCGTGGCGGTCATGCACGTGGCGTGCTCACCCAGCTCGGTCCCGAGGGGCGCCTGCTGGTCATGGACAAGGATCCGGAAGCCATCGCCGTAGCCGAGCGCGATTTCGCGCCGGACCCGCGCGTGTCCATCTTCCGTGGCAGCTTCGCCCAGCTGCTGCAGTGGGATGCGACGGCTGAAGGCCTGGACGGCGTGCTGTTCGACCTGGGCGTGTCGTCGCCGCAGCTGGACGTGGCCGAGCGTGGCTTCAGCTTCGGCAAGGACGGCCCGCTGGACATGCGCATGGACCCGGACAGCGGTGAAAGCGCCGCGCAGTGGATCAACCGCGTCGAAGATCGCGAGATTGCCGACGTGCTGTGGACCTACGGCGAAGAGCGTCAGAGCCGCCGTATCGCCCGTGCCATCGTGGCCCGCCGCGAGAAACAGCCGTTCTCCCGCACCGCCGAACTGGCTGAGCTGATCGCCTCGGTGATGCCGCGCGGCAAGGACAAGATCCACCCGGCCACGCGCAGCTTCCAGGCCATCCGCATCCACATCAACCGCGAGCTGGCCGATCTGGAAGCCGGGCTCGATGCGGCCGTGGAACGGCTCAAGCCCGGCGGCCGCCTGGCGATCATCAGCTTCCACTCGCTGGAAGATCGAATCGTCAAGCAGTACATGAACCGCCTGGCCAAGGCGCCGCCGGCCAACCGCCGCCTGCCCGAGGCGGAGGTGTTCGTGCCGACCCTGGATCTGATCGGTGGCGCCATCAAGGCCACCGACGAAGAACTGGCGGCCAACCCGCGTGCCCGCAGCGCCGTGCTGCGCGTGGCCCAGAAGCGGGAGGCCGATGCATGAGCCGGCTGCTGCTGATCATCCTGTTGGCCTCGACCGTGGCCTCGGCGATCGGCGTCGTGTTCGTGCGTCACCGTCACCGGCAGACGTTCATCGAGCTGTCGCGCGCTGAGCGCAAGCGCGATGACATCAATCTGGAATTCGGCCGCCTGCAGCTGGAACAGGCCACCCTGGCCGAAGCCAACCGTGTGGATCGCATCGCCCGCGAGAAGCTCGGCATGAAGTTCCCCGAGGCCGCCGACATCGTGGTGGTGCGCCCATGAGCAAGACCGGCCGCAACCGCCCGCGCAACGCCTTCAACCTGCGCCAGCGCCTGCGTTGGGTTGCCCTGGCGCTCGGCCTGTGCTCGGTGTCGCTGGTCGGCCGCGCGGCCTACGTGCAGATCATCAACAGCGATTTCTACCAGCGCCAGGGCGAAGCCCGCTACCTGCGCGAGCTGCCGATCAAGACCTCGCGCGGCATGATCACCGACCGCAACGGCGAGCCGCTGGCGGTGTCGACCCCGGTCGCTTCGATCTGGGTCAACCCGCAGGACCTGCTGCGTTCGCCCGAGCGGATTCCTGAGCTGGCTCAGGCGGTCGGCATGTCGGTGGATGAGCTGAGCAGCCGCCTGTCGCAGAAGTCGGACAAGGAATTCATGTACCTGCGCCGCCGGATCAATCCGGACGAGGCAGAGAAGGTGGTCGCGCTGAAGATTCCGGGCGTGGCCGCGCAGCGCGAGTTCCGCCGCTTCTACCCGCAGGGTGAGGCGATGGCGCACGTGCTGGGCTTCACCAACATCGACGACCGCGGCCAGGAAGGCCTGGAGCTGGCGTTCGACGAATGGCTGCGCGGCAAGGCCGGTGCCAAGCGGGTGATCCGCAACCGCAAGGGCGAGACCGTCGAAAGCGATCTGCTGCGCGCCGCCGAACCGGGCAAGGACCTGACCCTCAGCATCGACCGCCGCATCCAGTACCTGGCGTTCAAGGAACTGCGCAACGCGCTGGTGGCCAACAAGGCGGCCGGCGGTTCGATGGTGATCATGGACGTGACCACCGGCGAGATCCTGGCCATGGTCAACCTGCCGACCTACAACCCGAATTCGCTGACCGGCGCGCTGCCCGATGCGCGCCGTAACCGTGCAGTGACCGACCTGGTCGAGCCGGGTTCGACGATGAAGCCGTTGACCATTGCCACTGCGCTGCAGGCCGGTGCGGTGACCAAGGACACCATCATCGATACCAACCCGGGTTACATGACCCTGGGCCGCTTCACCATCCGCGACGTGCCGCGCAACAACGGCGTGCTGAACGTGACCGGCGTGATCACCCGCAGTTCGAACGTGGGCGCGGCCAAGGTCGCGGCAAAGATGCCGGACCAGGTGTTCTACGACGGCGTGCGCCGCTTCGGCTACGGCTCGGTGCCGCACAGCGGTTTCCCGGGTGAATCCGGCGGCGTCGTGCTGCGCCCGGCGCGCTGGTCAGGCACCACCAAGACCACCATGTCCTACGGCTACGGCCTGAACGTCACCCCTCTGCAGATCGCTACTGCCTATTCGGCGTTGGCCAATGGTGGCAGGTTGATCGCGCCGACCTTCGTCAAGGGCCAGCGCAACGAAGGCCAGCAGATCATCGACGAGAACGTCGCCAAGCAGGTGGTGGCGATGATGGAAACCGTGGTCACCCAGGGCGGCGCCAAGCAGGCGGCGGTGCTGGGCTACCGCGTGGCCGGCAAGACCGGTACCGCGCGCAAGGCCGGCCCCGGCGGTTACGAGCGCGGCCATTACAACGCGCTGTTCGCTGGCGTGGTGCCGGCCACCAATCCGCGCTTCGCCACCGTCATCGTCATCAACGACCCGCAGGCCGGCAAGTTCTATGGCGGCCTGGTGTCGGCGCCGGTCTACCACAACGTGATGGAAGGCACCCTGCGCCTGATGGACGTGCCGCTGGACGACCTGCAGTCGTGGCTGGCCGCACAGCAGTCCGGCAAGGTCGGCCATTCGGCCTCGATCCTGCCCGCGCCGCCGGCCGAGGCCGCGCTGCCGGTGGATGCCGCCGCTGAATTCGACGCTGCGCTGCCCAGCGCGCAAGCCCAGACGCCGCCCGCTACGGGAGGCACGCAATGAGTCCTTCGATGTTGCTTTCGCAGTTGCTTCCGGATGTGGCCCTGGCGGGCCACGATCCCGTTTTGACCGGCCTGGTGCTGGACAGCCGCGCCGTGCGCCCCGGCAATGCCTTCGTCGCCATCGCCGGTTTCGGCGCGCATGGCCTGGGCTTTGTCGAGCAGGCCCGTGCGGCCGGCGCTGGCGCCATCCTGTTCGAACCGCCGGCACCGGTCGAACTGCCGGCACCGGCCGATGCGATTGCGGTGCCGGGCCTGCGCGCGCGCATGGGTGCGATGGCCGACCAGTTCCATGGCGCACCGTCGCGGGCGATGGCGATGGTGGGCGTGACCGGCACCAACGGCAAGACCTCCACCGTGCAGCTGCTGGCCCAGGCCTGGCACCTGCTCGGAACGCCCAGTGGCAGTATCGGCACGTTGGGCGCCGGACTTTACGGTGCAGTTGAGCCGACCGGCTTCACTACGCCGCTGGTGCTGCAGATGCATGCGTTGCTGGCGCAGCTGCGTGATGCCGGTGCGCGCGCGGTGGCGATGGAAGTCAGCTCGCATGCGCTGGACCAGGGCCGCGTGGATGCGGTGCACTACGACGTGGCGGTATTCACCAACCTCACCCGCGATCATCTGGACTACCACGGCGACATGGCCAGCTACGGCGCGGCCAAGGCACGGCTGTTCCATCGCCCGGGACTGAAGGCCGCGGTGATCAATCTTGACGACGCGTTCGGTCGCCAGCTGTTCGCCGGCCTCCCGGCGGGCGTGCAACCGATCGGCCTGAGCTCGCGCGGTGCCACCGATGCCAGCGTGCGCGCCGAGGCGCTGCAGCTGGACGGCCGTGGCATTGCCTTCGAACTGGTCATCGACGGCCAGCGCGCGGCGGTGCAGTCGCCGCTGCTGGGCCGCTTCAACGTGGACAACCTGCTGGCCGTGGCCGGCACCCTGCACGCGCAGGGTCAGCCGCTGCCGCGCATTGCCGAGGTGTTGTCGGCGCTGCAGCCGATCCGTGGCCGCATGAACCGCCTGGGCGGCGAAGACGGCCTGCCGACCGTGGTGGTCGATTACGCACATACCCCGGACGCACTGGAACAGGCGCTGGACAGCCTGCACGGCCACCTGCAGGGCACGCTGTTCTGCGTGTTCGGCTGCGGTGGCGAGCGTGATACCGGCAAGCGCCCGCAGATGGCTGCGATCGCCGAGCGCCTGGCCAACCAGGTCATCGTTACCGACGACAACCCGCGTGGCGAAGACGGCGACGTGATCGTGGCCGACATCCTGGCCGGCTTCCAGAACGCCGATGCCGTGACCGTGCAGCGCAGCCGCGCGCGTGCGATCGGCCTGGCGGTGAAGCGTGCCGGTGCCGGCGACATCATCCTGATCGCTGGCAAGGGCCACGAGCCGTACCAGGAGGTGAATGGCGTGCGCCATGACTTCGACGACACCGAAGTGGCCGCCGCTGCGTTGGCAGCCAAGGCCGGTGTGCTCAGCGCGCAGGCCGGGGAGGGCATCGCATGAAGCGCACTCTGCTTTCGCTGATCGCACACTGGGCCGGCGGCGAGATCCACGGCGACGACGTGGCCATCGATGCGGTCAGCAATGACACCCGCAGCCTCGGCCCGGGCAGCCTGTATGTGGCGCTGCGCGGCGAGCGTTTCGATGGCCATGACTTTGCCGCCGACGCGCAGGCGCGCGGTGCCAGCGCGCTGCTGGTCGAGCGCCTGCTGCCGATCGAACTGCCGCAGGTGCTGGTGGCCGACAGCGAACTGGCGCTGGCGAAGATCGCCACCGGCATGCAGCGCGACCGCGATACCGAGGTGTTCGCGATCACCGGCAGCAACGGCAAGACCAGCGTGAAGAGCCTGCTGCTGTCGATCCTGCAGCAGGTGGCCCGTCATGCGCACAAGGTGGTCTACGCCAACCCGGGCAACCGCAACAACGAGATCGGCCTGCCGCTGGCAGTGATCGATGCCCCGGAAGATGCCGACTACGCTGTCTACGAGATGGGCGCGGGCAAGCCGGGTGACATCGCCTACCTGACCGACATCGCCCGCCCGCGCTATGCGCTGGTCAACAACATCGCCCCGGCGCACCTGGAACGCATGGGCAGCCTGCTCGGCGTGGCAGTGACCAAGGGCGCGATCTATGCCGCGCTGCCGGCCGATGGCGTGGCGGTGATCAACGTCGACGATGCCTACGGCCGCTGGTTCGAACAGCACTTCGTCGGCACCCCGCCGCGCTGCCGCGTACTGCGCTATGGCCTGGAGCACACCGCGGACATCACCGCGCGCGACATCCGCGCCGGCGCGCAGGGCAGCCAGTTCACCCTGGTCGCACCGGGCGGCGAAGCCCGCGTGGTGCTGGGCCTGCCGGGTCGCCACAACGTCAGCAATGCGCTGGCCGCTGCCAGCCTGGCGCTGGCCGCCGGTGTCGATCTGGCGCTGATCGCGGCCGGCCTGGCCGAAGCACAGCCGGTACCGGGCCGCCAGATCGCCCATCAGCTGCGCAACGGCGCGGTGCTGGTGGACGACAGCTACAACGCCAACCCCGGTTCGCTGGCCGCGGCCATCGACGCCCTGGCCGCCGCGCCGGAAGAGGGTTGGCTGGTGCTGGGCGACATGCGCGAGCTGGGTCCGGACGCCGAAGCGCTGCACGCGCAGGCAGGGCTCCGCGCGCGCGCTGCTGGCCTCAAGCGCCTGTATGCGCTGGGCCCGCTCAGCGCCGCTGCCGCCACCGCCTTCGGTGAAGGCGGCCGTCATTTCGCCACCCATGACGCGCTGTCGCAGGCGCTGAAGGACGAGCTGCACGCCGGCGTGCGCTGCCTGGTCAAGGGTTCCCGTGGCAGCGCCATGGACACGATTGTCAAAGCGCTGCTGGCGCAAGGAGAGGAATCCCCGCATGTTGTATGAACTGGCTCGATGGTTGCAGCAGTTGGAGAGCCTGTTCGGGCTGTTCAACTACCAGACGTTCCGCGCCATCCTTGCCGCGCTGACGGCCCTGTTCCTGTCGCTGTGGCTCGGCCCGGCGATGATCCGCAAGCTTGCCCAGTTCAAGGGCGGCCAGCCGATCCGCAAGGACGGTCCGCAGACCCATTTCTCCAAGGCCGGTACGCCGACCATGGGCGGTTCGCTGATCCTGCTCACCATCACCCTGTCGGTGCTGATGTGGGCCGACCTGCGCAACCGCTACGTGTGGCTGGTGCTGGCGGTGATGCTGTGCTTCGGCGCCATCGGCTGGTATGACGACTGGATCAAGATCGTCCGCCGCGACCCGAACGGCCTGAAGTCGCGCTGGAAGTACCTGCTGCAGTCGATCTTCGGCCTGGCCGCGGGCCTGTTCCTGTTCTACACGGCCGACGTGCCGGCGGCGCTGACCTTCTACATCCCGATGTTCAAGTCGATCGCGCTGCCGCTGGCCGGCATCGGATTCGTGGCCATCGCCTACTTCTGGATCGTCGGCTTCTCCAACGCGGTGAACCTCACCGACGGCCTGGACGGCCTGGCGATCATGCCGACCGTGCTGGTGGCCTGCGCACTGGGCGTGTTCGCCTACGCCTCGGGCAACGTGGTGTTTGCCAACTACCTGCAGATCCCGCAGATCCCGGGCGCCGGCGAGCTGGTCATCATCTGCGCGGCCATCGCCGGTGCGGGCCTGGGGTTCCTGTGGTTCAACACCTATCCGGCCATGGTGTTCATGGGCGACATCGGCGCGCTGGCGCTGGGTGCGGTGCTGGGTACGATCGCAGTGATCACCCGCCAGGAGCTGGTGCTGGTGATCATGGGCGGCGTGTTCGTCATCGAAACGCTGTCGGTGATGATCCAGGTCGCCTCGTTCAAGCTGACCGGCAAGCGCGTGTTCCGCATGGCACCGATCCACCATCACTTCGAACTGAAGGGCTGGCCGGAGCCGCGCGTGATCGTGCGCTTCTGGATCATCTCGGTCGTGCTCGTGCTGATCGGCCTGGCCACGTTGAAGGTGCGCTGAGATGAACGACCTGTCCCGCCAGGCAACACGCCTTGAGGCCATCGAAGGCAGCTACGACAAGTGGCTGCTGGGCGCGATCATCGCGCTCACGGGCATCGGCGTGGTGATGGTGGCGTCCAGCTCGATCGCTCTGATGAGCAGCCCGTTCTACTACCTCAACCGCCACCTGATCTTCCTGGCGGTGGGTATCGTGCTGGCGGTCGTAGCCGCCCGCACTGAACTGAAGTCCATCGAGCAGTACAACCAGATGCTGCTGCTGGGCTGCTTCGTGCTGCTGCTGGCGGTGTTCGCACCGGGCCTGGGCAGCACGGTCAACGGCGCACGCCGCTGGATCAATCTGGGCATCTCCAAGTTCCAGACGGTGGAAGCGGTGAAGGTGCTCTATATCGTCTGGCTGTCCAGCTACCTGGTGCGCTTCCGCGACGAGGTCAACGCGACCTGGCCGGCGATGCTCAAGCCACTGGGCGTGGCCGGTGCGCTGGTGCTGTTGCTGCTGCTGCAGCCGGACTTCGGTTCCTCGACCCTGCTGCTGGCGATCACCGCCGGCATGCTGGTGCTGGGCGGTGTGAACATGCCGCGCATGTCGATGCCGGTGATCATCGGCCTGGTCGGCATGAGCGCGCTGGCGATCATCGAGCCGTACCGCATGCGCCGCATTACCTCCTTCCTCGACCCGTGGGCCGACCAGCAGGGCGACGGCTACCAGCTGTCCAACGCGCTGATGGCCGTGGGCCGCGGCGAGTGGACCGGCGTTGGCCTGGGCAACTCGGTGCAGAAGCTGTACTACCTGCCGGAAGCACATACCGACTTCATCTTCTCGGTCACCGCGGAGGAGTTCGGCTTCCTCGGCACCTGCGTGATCGTGGCCCTGTACGCGCTGCTGGTCGGCCGCACGTTCTGGCTGGGCATGCGCTGCGTGGAAATGAAGCGCCACTTCTCCGGCTACATCGCCTTCGGCATCGGCCTGTGGATCAGCATGCAGACCTTCGTTTCGATCGGCGTGAATCTGGGTATCCTGCCGACCAAGGGTCTGACCCTGCCGCTGATCTCCTCCGGCGGTTCGTCGGTGCTGATGACCTGCGTGGCGATGGGCCTGCTGTTGCGCGTCTCCTATGAGCTCAAGCGCGCCGAGCGTCGCCAGGCCGTGCGCATCGGCGGTGGCGACGAGGCCGTGGCCGATGCACCCGTGGACGCGCCGGCCGCACCGGCTGCGGCCAGCGTGCCGATGAGCGCCGAGCCGACGGCTGCCGCTGCAGCGAACGCCGCACGCGGTACCAGCCGCCTGCAGTCGCGCATCGAACCGACCTTCGGGAGGCTGTCATGAGCGCAGCCACCGATAACGTGCGCCCGGTGATGATCCTGGCCGGTGGCACCGGCGGTCACATCTTCCCCGGCCTGGCCGTGGCCCGCGTGCTGCGCGCGCGCGGCGTACCGGTCACCTGGATGGGCGCCGATGGTGCGATGGAAACCCGCCTGGTGCCGCAGCACGACATTCCGATCGACACGCTGGCCATCACCGGCCTGCGCGGCAAAGGCAAGCTGGCCCTGCTGGGCGCGCCGTGGCGGCTGATGCGCGCGCTGCGTGCCGCCGGCATGATCATCCGCAAGCGCCAGCCGCGTGCGGTGGTCGCCTTCGGTGGTTTCGCGTCCGGCCCGGGGGGCATGGCCACACGCCTGCACGGCCTGCCGCTGCTGGTGCACGAACAGAATCGCGCTCCCGGCATGACCAATCGCATCCTGTCGCGCTATGCGCGCCGGCTGCTGACCGGCTTCCCGGGCACCTTCGCCAAGGGCGAAGAGTTCGTCGGCAACCCGGTACGTGCGGAGATCGCCGCCATCGCACCGCCGGAACAGCGTTTCGCTGACCGCCAGGGTCCGCTGCGCGTGCTGGTGGTCGGTGGCAGCCAGGGCGCGCGTGCGCTCAACACCGGCGTGCCGCAGGCGATTGCTGCGCTGGGCACGAGTGTGCCGGTGCAGGTTCGCCACCAGAGCGGCGAAAAGCTGCATGCCGAAGCGGTCGAGGCATATGCCAAGGCCGGCGTGCAGGCTGAAATCACGCCGTTCATCGCCGACATGGCCGAGGCCTTTGCCTGGGCCGATCTGGTGGTGTGCCGTGCGGGCGCTTCGACGCTGGCCGAGCTGTGTGCGGTGGGTGTCGGCAGCGTGCTGGTGCCTTTCCCCGCTGCCGTCGACGATCACCAGACCCGCAATGCGGAGTACCTGGTCGAACGCGGCGCGGCGGTTTTGCTGAAGCAGGACGGAACGCTGGCCGACGGCATTGCCGCACTGCTGCGCGATCTGTCCGAAAATCCCGCCCGCCGCATGCAGATGGCGCAAGCCGCGCGTGCCCTGGCCAAGGTCGATGCCGCCGAGCGCATCGCCGATATCATTCTTGAGGAAGCTGTATGAAGAAGGCATGCCACCGCGCCTGCCCTGCGCGAGGCCGCGCATGATCCGTCGCCTGCACGACACCAACGACCTGGTGCGCGCGTTCCCGCGCGTGCATTTCGTCGGCATCGGCGGCACCGGCATGAGCGGTATCGCCGAAGTGATGCTGACGCTGGGCTATGAGGTGTCCGGCTCGGACAACGCCGACAACGTGGCGACCCGTCGCCTGGCCAGCCTGGGTGCGCGCATCATGCGCGGCCACTCCGCAGCCAACGTGCTGGGCACCGACTGCGTGGTGGTCTCCAGCGCCATCCGCGAAGACAACCCGGAACTGATGGAAGCGCGCAGCCAGCGTATTCCGATCATGCCGCGTGCGGCGATGCTGGCCGAGCTGATGCGCTTCCGCCGCGGCATCGCTGTGGCCGGTACCCATGGCAAGACCACCACCACCAGCCTCACCGCTGCAGTGCTGAGCGAAGGCGGGCTCGACCCGACGTTCGTGATCGGTGGCCAGCTGCTGGCTGCCGGCGCCAACGCCAAGCTGGGCGGTGGACAGTGGCTGGTGGCCGAGGCCGACGAAAGCGATGGCAGCTTCCTGCGCCTGAACCCGCTGATGTCGATCATCACCAACATTGACGCCGATCACCTGGAGAACTACGGCAACGACTTTGCCCGCGTGCAGGCGGCGTTCGCCGAGTTCCTGCAGCGCCTGCCGTTCTACGGCCTGGCGGTGCTGTGCATCGACGATCCAGAAGTCGCGGCTCTGGCTGCCAAGACCCCGCGCCACGTGATGAGCTACGGCATGAGCCCGCAGGCCGACGTGCGCGCCGAGAACGTGGTGCAGGAAGGCTCGCGCATGCGCTTCACCCTGCGCCTGCCGCAGGGCACCAGCCAGGAAGTGGTGCTGGCGCTGCCGGGCAAGCACAACGTACTCAACGCGCTGGCCGCCGCTGCGGTGGGCTGGCAGCTGGGCGTGGCACCGGACGCGATCGCGCGCGCACTGGAAGGCTTCGCCGGTGTCGGCCGTCGCTTCAACGATCTGGGCGAAGTGACCACCGCCAGCGGCGCCAAGGTCCGCATCATCGACGACTACGGTCATCACCCGAGCGAGCTGGAAGCGGTGTTTGCCGCCGCCCGTGGTGGCTGGGCCGACAAGCGCCTGGTGGTGGCCTTCCAGCCGCACCGCTACAGCCGTACCCGCGACCAGTTCGACAAGTTCGCCGCGGTGCTGTCCAGCGTCGATGCACTGGTGCTGAGCGAGGTCTACCCGGCCGGCGAGGAACCGATTGCTGGTGCCGATTCGCATGCGTTGGCCCGCGCCATCCGTGCGCGTGGCCGCAGCGAGCCGGTGGTGGTGGGCAAGGCCGCCGAGCTGGCCAGCGTGCTGCCGGACGTGCTGCAGGACGGTGACCTGCTGCTGATGATGGGTGCCGGCGACATCGGTGCCGTGGCCACCCATATTGCGGTGGAAGGCTTCAAGGGGGAGGGCGAGGCGTGAGCGCGCTGACCTTCCCGCCGCTGCGCGTGACCGACCCGGCCGTGTTCGGCCGCGTCGCCGTGCTGCTCGGCGGCAGCTCCAGCGAACGCGAGGTGTCGCTGGACTCCGGCCGCAACGTACTGGAAGCGCTGCAGTCGCGCGGCGTCGATGCGTTCGCGGTGGATGGCATTCCGGCGCTGGCCAAGGCGCTCGCCGCCGGTGGCATCGATCGCGTGTTCAACATCCTGCATGGCCACAACGGTGGCGGTGAGGACGGCATCGTGCAGGGCCTGATGGACGCCTTCGGCGTGCCGTACACCGGCTCGAACGTGCTGGGCTCGGCGCTGAGCATGGACAAGATCCGCACCAAGCAGGTGTGGCTGTCGCTGGGCCTGCCCACCCCGCAGTACCGGAAGGTGGACGCGACCACGGTGCATGCACTGGCAGCCGAACTGGGCCTGCCGGTAGTGGTGAAGCCGGCCAATGAAGGCTCCAGCGTGGGTATCAGCCGGGTCACCGATGACGCGGGCCTCGATGAAGCCGTGGCGCTGGCCGCGCGCTACGACGGCCAGCTGCTGATGGAACAGATGGTGGTGGGCGACGAGCTGACCGTGGCCATCCTCGGCGATGTCGCACTGCCGTCGATCCGCATCGTGCCCAAGGGCCAGTGGTACGACTACAACGCCAAGTACATCGCCGAGGACACCCAGTACCTGTGCCCAGGCCTGGATGGTGACGACGAAGAGGAAATCCGCCGCATCGCGCTGGCCGCGTTCCGTGCCGCCGGCTGCCGTGGCTGGGGCCGCGTGGACGTGATGCGTGACCGCAGCAGCGGTCGCTTCTTCCTGCTGGAAGTGAATACCGCGCCGGGCATGACCAGCCATTCGCTGGTGCCCAAGGCCGCAGGCCAGGCCGGCATCAGCTTCGAAGAGCTGGTGTGGCGCGTGCTGGAACAGACCCTGGAGGCCTCGCACGCATGAACGCGGTGCTGCGCATCTTCGTCTGGCTGTTGGCGCTGTCGGTGGTTGCACTGCCGGTGGTGGCCGTGGTCAATGGCTGGGTCGGCGCCGAGCGCTGGCCGCTGGCGAAGCTGCGCGTGCATGGTGAGTTCAAGCGGGTGCCGGCCGAGCAGTTGCAGCAGGTGCTGCTGCCGTACGCGCATGCGGGCTTCTTCGCGGTCAAGCTGCAGGACGCGCAGGACGCCCTGGAGCAGCTGCCGTGGGTGGAAAGCGCGCAGGTGCGCAAGCAGTGGCCGGACGTGCTGGAAGTGACCCTGGTCGAGCACAAGCCGTTCGCGCGCTGGGGCAACGACCGCCTGGTTTCCGAGCAGGGCAAGTTGTTCCCCACGCCGAAGAAGCTGGCCGATCTGGCGCTGCCCGAACTGGACGGCCCCGACAGCCAGACCGAAGAAGTGATGAAGCTGTACAGCGACTCGCGTGCATTGTTCGCACCGGCCGGCGTCGACGTGCGCCGGGTGACGATGGATGCGCGCGGCAGCTGGTCGCTGGTGCTGAGCAACGGTACCGAAGTGGTGGTCGGCCGCGACGACGCGCGCTCGCGCATGCAGCGCTTCGTCAAGGTGCTGCCGCAGCTCAACCGTCAGGACGCGCCGATCGAGCGCGCCGATCTCCGTTACACCAATGGTTTCACGCTGAGCTGGGGTACCCCGGCCACGCCGGCGAAAACGCCGGCGACCCCAGCCAGCAGGACGCAGGAAAGGACATGAATCGCAAGGGTGACAAATCGCTGATCGTTGGGCTGGACATCGGCACCTCCAAGGTGGTGGCGCTGGTGGGCGAGTACTCGCCGGGCAACCCGATCGAAGTGATCGGCATCGGCTCGCACGAGTCGCGCGGGCTCAAGCGTGGCGTGGTGGTGGACATCGAATCGACCGTGCAGTCGATCCAGCGCGCGGTGGAAGAAGCCGAGCTGATGGCCGGCTGCGAGATCCGCTCGGTGTATGCCTCGATCTCCGGCAACCACGTGCAGTGCAAGAATTCGCCCGGCATCGTGCCGATCCGCGACGGCGAAGTGACCTGGGGCGACCTGGATCGCGTGCTCGATGCGGCCAAGGCCGTGGCGATTCCGGCCGACCAGAAGATCCTGCACGCGATCCCGCGCGAGTACGTCCTGGACGATTCGCAGGAAGGCATCCGCAACCCGGTCGGCATGACCGGCGTGCGCCTGGAAGTGCATGCCCACCTGGTGGTGTGCGCGCAGTCGGCTGCGGCCAACATCAGCAAGTGCGTCCAGCGCTGCGGCCTGCAGGTGGACGACCTGGTGCTGTCCTCGCTGGCCTCCAGCGTGGCGGTGCTGACCGCTGACGAGCGCGAGCTGGGCGTGGTGCTGGTCGACATGGGCGCCGGCACCACCGATATCGCGGTGTTCGTGCAGGGCGCGATCTGCCACACGGCTTCGCTGCCGATCGCCGGCGACCACGTCACCAATGACATCGCGCACATGCTGCGCACGCCGACCCCGGAAGCCGAGCAGATCAAGGTGCGCTATGCCTGCGCCCTGGCCCAGCTGGCCACCGCCGAGGAAAGCATCCAGGTGCCGTCGGTGGGCGACCGCCCGCCGCGCCGCATGCCGCGCCATTCGCTGGCGCAGGCCGTGCAGGGCCGCTACGAGGAAATCTTCGAGATGGTGCAGGCCGAACTGCGCCGCTCCGGCTTCGAGGAACTGGTACGCGCCGGCATGGTGCTGACCGGTGGCGCTTCGAAGATGGAAGGCGTGGTCGAACTGGCCGAGGAAATGCTGCAGATGCCGGTTCGCGTGGGCATCCCGCAGCACGTCACCGGCCTGGGCGAAGTGGTGGGCAACCCGGTGCATGCCACCGGCGTGGGCCTGCTGCTGATGGGCAGCCAGATCGAGCACCCGCGGCGGCCGTCGCTGCCGACCGGGCGCGCTGGAAGCATGTTCAAGAAACTCAAGACCTGGTTCCGCGGCGAGTTCTGACGCGGAACCCGTAACACCGGGCATCGCCCGGGCGCAGCACCCGCAGTACCCGTAGCACAACGCAACACCGGCAACACACAACCCACACAGCCGCAACGTCGGCATGCAGCAGGACGGCAGGACGCCCGAATGCCCATGCCAGCCAAAGCGGATACAACGAGGACACGGACATGGCGCATTTTGAACTGATCGAAAAGATGGCACCCAATGCGGTGATCAAGGTGGTTGGCGTGGGCGGCGGCGGCGGCAATGCCGTGGCGCACATGGTCAACTCGGCGGTGGACGGCGTGGAATTCATCACCGCCAACACCGACTCGCAGGCCATCAAGAATTGCGGTGCCAAGCTGCAGCTGCAGCTGGGTACCAACGTGACCAAGGGCCTGGGCGCAGGCGCGAACCCGGAAGTCGGCCGTCAGGCCGCGCTGGAAGACCGTGAGCGCATCATGGACGCCCTGCAGGGTGCGGACATGGTGTTCATCACCGCCGGCATGGGCGGTGGTACCGGCACCGGCGCTGCGCCGGTGGTGGCACAGCTGGCCAAGGAAATGGGCATCCTGACCGTGGCCGTGGTCACCAAGCCGTTCCCGTTCGAAGGCCGTCGCCGCATGCAGGTGGCGCTGAAGGGCATCGAGGAACTGAGCCAGCACTGCGACTCGCTGATCACCATCCCGAACGAGAAGCTGATCACCGTGCTGGGTCGCAACGCGACCATGATCCAGGCCTTCCGTGCCGCCAACGACGTGCTGCAGGGCGCCGTGCAGGGCATCGCCGACCTGATCGTGCGTCCGGGCCTGATCAACGTCGACTTCGCCGACGTGCGCACCGTCATGTCCGAAATGGGCCTGGCGATGATGGGTACCGGCACCGCCCGTGGCGATGACCGCGCCCAGGCCGCCGCCGAAGCCGCGATCCAGAACCCGCTGCTGGACGATGTGAACCTGGCCGGTGCCAACGGCATCCTGGTCAACATCACCGCCGGCGCCGACTTCACCATGGCCGAGTTCGACGAAATCGGCCGCACCATCGATGGCTTCGCTTCCGAAGACGCCACCGTGGTGGTCGGTACCGTGCTGGATCCGGACATGCAGGACGAAGTGCGCGTGACCGTGGTCGCTACCGGCCTGAACCGCGTGTCGGCCAGCAAGACCCAGCGTCCGGGCGAGCGTGCGCCGATCAAGCTGGTCCGCAATGCCACCACCGGCCAGCCGGAATTCGGTGACTTCGACAACGGCGGCGACGCCGTGTCCAAGGCCGTGGGCGGCATGGGTCTGGGCCTGCGTCGCGCCAGCAGCGATACCGCGGCAGCCTCCGCTCCCTCGGCCCCGGCCGCTTCGGCCCCGGCGGCGGCGGAACTGCCGAACGACTACCTGGACATCCCGGCGTTCCTGCGCCGCCAGGCGGACTAAGCGGGGCACCCGGGGCTTGTCCTCCCCGGGTTGCGCCACCATGTCCTGAAAACGCGGGCGCCGGGCCAGGATGGGTCCGGCTGCCCTGCTTCACGCGCGTCCCCACGGCGTGCCGGTGCGTCCTGCCTGCAGCCTTCACTGGCGTTTCAGCCAGGGTAGGGGAGGGCGCGTGTTAATCTAATGTGTCACTTCCGGCCCATCCCCCATGATCCAGCAACGCACCCTCAAGAACACGATCCGCGCCACCGGCGTTGGCCTGCACAGCGGTGACAAGGTCTACATGACCCTGCGCCCGGCACCGGTCAACCATGGGATCGTGTTCCGTCGCGTGGACCTGGACCCGGTGGTGGAAGTGCCGGCCAAGGCCGAACTGGTCACCGAAGTGACCCTGTGCACCGGCCTGACCTGCAACGACGCCAAGATCCAGACCGTCGAACACCTGATGTCGGCGCTGGCCGGCCTGGGTGTGGACAACATCATCGTCGAACTGTCCTCGGCCGAGCTGCCGATCATGGACGGTTCGGCCGGCCCGTTCGTGTTCCTGCTGCAGTCGGCAGGCATCGTGGAACAGGATGCGCCCAAGCGCTTCATCCGCGTGCTGAAGACCGTGGAAGTGACCGAGGGCGACAAGGTGGCCCGCTTCAGCCCGTACGAGGGCTACAAGCTGGGCTTCACCATCCAGTTCGATCACCCGATGATCCCGGCCAAGCAGTCGCGCCAGGAAATCGAGTTCTCGACGCTGGCCTACACCAAGGAAATCTCCCGCGCGCGCACCTTCGGTTTCATGCGCGACCTGGAATACATGCGCGAGCGCAACCTGGGCCTGGGCGGTTCGATGGACAACGCCATCGTGCTGGACGAGTTCCGCGTGCTCAACGAAGACGGCCTGCGCTACGCCGACGAATTCGTGCGCCACAAGATCCTCGACGCGATCGGCGACCTCTATCTGGCCGGTGGCCAGGTGCTGGGTGCCTACGAAGGCTTCAAGTCCGGTCACGCCCTCAACAACAAGCTGGTGCGGGCGCTGATGGCCGACGCCACCGCCTGGGAATGGGTCAGCTTCGACTCGCCGGCCACCCCGGACCCGGTGGAATATGCCACTCCGGCCTACGCCTGATTCCTGTAGATCGTTGAATTGAAAGACAAAAGCGCCGCCTTCCAGGGCGGCGTTGTCGTTTCAGGCGTGTCCGGCGCATTCAGCATGCTTGACGCGCGTCAAGGCCGGTTCGAGGTCACGGTTTTGTGAACCTGTTGGATCGGAAGCCTGAATTTAACGTAGTTTTAACAACAATCTAACGACAGGCCCCCGGATGGCAGCTAGGATGCGACCCGGCCCCCGAAATGTTTCACGCCGTGGTGACACGCGCGACGGGGAGCGGAGCCGGATGCTCCGTTGTCGTCAGGACCGCTTCTTCGGCTTCGAAGGAACGTCCTGCAGGCAAGCCAAGGCGTCGCGTAGCCCTTTGTGCGTGGCGGCTGAAACTGCGTGGGGTCCATTCCGGTTGTCGAGCGCTGGGGAGCGCGTGGGAGTGGGAGACGCAGTCTTGATGGTCACCCTGGTGGCCTTCAGCCCGATGGAACGGGCCGCGTCGAGCAACTGGGCTTCGGCAAGCCGCAACTTGGCATGCCAGACCGGGGACTCGACGAGAAAAACGAGGTGTTCCCCGTCCACATTGGCCAGCCGGCAACGGCTGCGCAGAGGTGGCGGCAACTGGGGGCGCAACTGACGGTCCAGCGCGTCAAGCCACAAGGCACGCCGCAGCGGGTTCCCGCTTTTGTCCGCCATCACCGCATCCAGCGCCGGCTTCGGCACTGACGCGGGGCGAACGCTGGATTTCGGCTCAGACATGAAAACTCACTGATGGCATTCAAAAAGATCGTAATCAAAACGCGTGAAGGACAGGCCAAAGCGTCGCCGATCGCGCGTTTGCGGTTCTATTTCGAGGACCGCCCCCGCGCCCTGCTGGGCAGCGTGCTCGGGGTAGGCTGCATTATCGGCCTTGCCGGCGGCATTGGCGCCAGCGCGCTGAATGATTCCCGCCTGCAGGCCAAGGTCGAGCGCCAGGATGCAGAGCTGGCCAAGATCAAGCGCGATGCGCAGACCCAGGTCAACGCGCTGGCGGCCCGCCTCGGCGAGCTGCAGGCCCAGGCCACCCGCCTCAACGCCCTCGGCGAACGGCTGACCCAGATGGGCAAGCTGGAAGACGGCGAGTTCGACTTCAACGAGACCCCCGGTCTCGGTGACGGCGACGCCGGCGGCCCGACCAGCGACATCCCGGTCAAGGACGTCAACGCCGACTTACAGGTGCTGGAGCAGCGCTTCGCTGCTTCAGGCCGCCAGCTGTCGGTGATGGAATCGCTGATGTTCGACCACCAGCTGCAGCAGAACGCCGTGCCGTCGCGCATGCCGATCCGCAACAGCTACGTGACCTCCGGTTTCGGCACCCGTGCCGACCCGTTCGGCCGCGGTGCCGCCACCCACAAGGGCATGGACTTCCACGCCAGGGTCGGTGACCCGGTGATGGCCGTGGCCGAAGGCGTGGTCAGCTTCTCCGGCGTGAAGGGCGGCTACGGCAACGTGGTCGACGTCGACCACGGTAACGGCTACGTCACCCGCTACGCGCACAATTCGCGCCTGGTGGTGAAGGTCGGCGACCTGGTCCGTGCCGGGCAGGAAGTGGCCAAGGCCGGTTCCACCGGTCGTTCGACCGGCGCCCACGTGCACTTCGAAGTGTGGGAAAACGGCAACGTGGTCAACCCGCGCAAGTTCCTCGGCGACGGCGGCAACACGCCGGTCGGCCGCGTCAGCCGCGGCTGATGCCCCATTGGGGTGCCGGCTGCCGTCGGCACTACCGCCCCCGGAGTACGGGGGCAGCGCCGTAGGCGCGGGGGTGTGGAGGCGAGGTAAGTGGGGCCCACGGTTCGCGCAGCGAAGCGTGGGAGCGCCAGCGCGCATGCGCTGACGCGTACCCGGCCAGCGGCCGGCACTACCGGGAGTGTTCGGATGCCATTGCCGCCAAAGGGTTGAAACCCCTTGCGGCCGTCCCAAGCTACAATGGGTGTTGCCATCGACAGGGCGCCAGGCGCCCTGTTTCGTTTGCGGCGGACGGATCCCAAGGGGGAGGCCGGGCGTCGTGTCCATCCAACCCGGTTCCTTCAATGATCAACAGCCTGCTTACCCGCGTATTTGGCAGTCGTAACGAACGACAGCTGCGCCAGCTCAACCGCATCGTCGCCAAGATCAATGCGCTGGAGCCGGAGATCGAGAAGCTTTCCGACGAGCAGCTTCAGGCCAAGACGCCGGAGTTCAAGCAGCGCATCGCCGACGGTGAAGCCTTGGACAAGGTGCTGCCGGAAGCGTTCGCGGTCTGCCGCGAAGCCGGTCGCCGCGTGCTGGGCATGCGCCACTACGACGTGCAGCTGATCGGCGGCATGGTGCTTCACCTGGGCAAGATCGCAGAAATGCGCACCGGTGAAGGCAAGACCCTGGTGGCGACCCTGCCGGTGTACCTCAACGCGCTGGAAGGCAAGGGCGTGCACGTGGTCACCGTGAACGACTACCTGGCCCGCCGCGACGCCGCGCAGATGGGCAAGCTGTACAACTGGCTGGGCCTGAGCGTGGGCGTGGTGTACCCGGGCATGCCGCACAGCGACAAGCGCGAAGCCTACGCCTCGGACATCACCTACGGCACCAACAACGAATTCGGCTTCGACTACCTGCGCGACAACATGGCGCTGTCCAAGGCCGACCGCTACCAGCGCGGCCTGCACTACGCCATCGTCGACGAAGTCGACTCCATCCTGATCGACGAAGCGCGTACCCCGCTGATCATCTCCGGCCCGGCCGACGATTCCCCGGAGCTGTACATCCGCGTCAACCGCGTCGTGCCGAACCTGGTCAAGCAGGAAGCGGAAGACGGCGAAGGCGACTTCTGGGTCGATGAGAAGGGCAAGCAGGTGCACCTGTCCGAAGCGGGCATGGAGCACGCCGAGCAGCTGCTGGTCGAGGCCGGCATCCTCGACGGCGAGACCGAAGGCCTGTACGCGCCGCAGAACCTGACCGTGGTCCACCACCTGAACGCCGCGCTGCGCGCGCACGCGATCTACCAGCGTGACGTGGATTACATCGTGCGCGATGGCGAAGTGGTCATCGTCGATGAGTTCACCGGCCGCACCCTGTCCGGCCGCCGCTGGTCCGATGGCCTGCACCAGGCGGTGGAAGCGAAGGAAGGCGTGCCGGTCCAGCGCGAGAACCAGACGCTGGCGAGCATCACCTTCCAGAACCTGTTCCGCATGTACAAGAAGCTGTCCGGCATGACCGGTACGGCTGATACCGAAGCCTTCGAGTTCCAGAGCATCTACGGCCTCGAAGTGGTGGTGATCCCGACCAACCGCCCGACCATCCGCAAGGACAGCCCGGACCAGGTATTCCTGAACCGCAAGGGCAAGTTCAATGCGGTGCTGGCCGACATCGAAGAGTGCGCCAAGCGCGGCCAGCCGGTGCTGGTGGGTACCACCTCGATCGAAACCTCGGAAATGCTGTCCGAGCACCTGCGCAAGGCGGGCGTGAAGCACGAAGTGCTCAACGCCAAGCAGCATGACCGCGAAGCGACCATCGTCGCCAATGCCGGCCGTCCGGCGGCCGTGACCATCGCCACCAACATGGCCGGCCGCGGTACCGACATCGTGCTGGGCGGTTCGCTGGAAGCGGAGATCCACGAGCTGGGCGAAGGCGCGACCGACGAACAGAAGGCCGCGGTCAAGGCCGATTGGCAGAAGCGCCACGAGGCCGTCAAGGCTGCCGGCGGCCTGCACATCGTCGGTACCGAGCGCCATGAATCGCGCCGTATCGACAACCAGCTGCGCGGCCGTTCGGGCCGCCAGGGTGACCCGGGTTCGTCCCGCTTCTACCTGTCGCTGGAAGACAACCTGATGCGCATCTTCGCCTCCGACTGGGTGCAGAAGGCCATGCGCATGATGGGCATGAAGGAAGACGACGTCATCGAGGACCGCCTGGTCAGCCGCCAGATCGAGAAGGCGCAGCGCAAGGTCGAGGCCCACAACTTCGACATCCGCAAGAACCTGCTGGACTTCGATGACGTCAACAACGACCAGCGCAAGGTGATCTACGCCCAGCGCGACGAGCTGCTGGACGCCGAGTCGGTGAAGGACAACGTCGACGGCATCCGCGACGACGTGATCTTCGACGTGGTGGCCCGCTTCGTGCCGCCGAACTCGATCGACGAGCAGTGGGACCTGCGTGGCCTGGAAGCAACCCTGGAGTCGGACTTCGGCCTGCAGATGTCGCTGACCGATCTGGTCAAGTCGCACGAAGAGCTGGACGCCGAAGCCATCGCCGCCAAGGTGCAGGAGCGCGTCAACCAGCACTTCGCCGAGAAGGAAGCCGGTGTCGGTGAGGAAACCATGCGTGCGCTGGAGAAGCACGTGATGCTGACCGTGCTGGACCAGAGCTGGAAGGAGCACCTGGCGCGCATGGACTACCTGCGCCAGGGCATCTACCTGCGTGGTTACGCGCAGAAGCAGCCGAAGCAGGAGTACAAGAAGGAAGCCTTCGAGCTGTTCTCGGACATGCTGGAGAACGTCAAGCGCGAAGTGGTGACCCTGCTGTCGCGCGTGCGCATCCGCAGCGACGAGGAAGTGCAGGCGCTGGAAGCAGCCGAACGCCAGCAGGCCGAAGCGCGCCTGAGCCAGTCGCAGTTCCAGCACCAGGACGTGGGCGGCTACAGTGCCGACGAGGAAGCCGCGCAGGTGCAGGCTGCCCAGCAGGGCATTGCACAGGCGCAGCGCGATGAGCCGAAGATCGGCCGCAACGATCCATGCCCGTGCGGCAGTGGCAAGAAGTACAAGCACTGCCACGGCCAGCTGAGCTGACCCCGAAGAGCCCCGCGAAAGCGGGGCTCTTTTTTCATGGCGGCTGTTTCGTGGGGCTGATCCGGCCCGATCCGAGATTGCGCGGGCCGCCCTGTTCTGGGCATGCTTCCCCCATGGCTCCCCCCACCCGATCGATCCACGTCGTGGCCGCCGTCATCACCGACGCCCGTGGCCGCGTGCTGCTCAACCGTCGTACCGAGAACCGCGACATGGCCGGCCTGTGGGAGTTCCCCGGCGGCAAGCGCGAATCCGGCGAGACCTCCGAGCAGGCGTTGGTTCGCGAGCTGCGCGAGGAACTGGGCATCGAAGCCGATGTCGGCGAATGGCTGATGGATGTGCCGCAGCGCTACCCGGACAAGCACCTGACCCTGGAAGTGCGCCACGTGCGCAGCTGGAAGGGGACGCCACGTGGCCGCGAGGGCCAGGCCATTACCTGGGTGGCGCCGGATAAACTTGGTCGCTATTCGATGCCACCGGCCGATCTGCCGGTGGTGGCCGCGCTGCGCCAACCCGACAGCTACCTGATCACCCCGGCGCCGGCCGATGACGCCGACGGCGTGCAGCACTGGCATGAGCAGCTGCAGCGTGTGGTGGCGGCGGGCCAGCAGCGCATCCAGCTGCGGTTGCCGACGGCACATCCGGAGCGCCAGGCGATGGTCGAACAGGCCGTGCGCGCACATCGTCGCAGCGGGGTGCAGTGGCTGCTCAACCGCGATATCGAACGCGCGCGCGTACTGGGCGTTGGGGTGCACCTGGGCAGCGAGCAGCTGCTGGAGCTGTCGCAGCGTCCGCTGCCCGAAGGCCAGCTGGTGGCCGCGTCCTGCCATGACCTGCAGCAGCTGCAGGCCGCACAGCGGTTGGGCTGCGACTTCGCCGTGCTGGGCCCGGTGCAGGCCACGGCCAGCCATCCCGATGCCGTGCCGCTGGGCTGGAACGCGTTCGCCGAGCTGCGCGCGCAGGTGTCACTGCCGATCTATGCGCTGGGCGGCATGGGCCGCGGTCACATCGCCGAAGCGCGTCGCCATGGTGGGCAGGGCATCGCCGCCATCCGCGCGCTGTGGCCGGAGTGAGCCGGCATGCGGGGTCAGATCCCTGCGCAGCAGGGCTCTGACCCCGCCCGATCACAACGTGATCCAGAAACACCCGTACTGGCGCCGCAACCCCAGCACCGTCGACGCGCGCGACGCGCTGCCGGGCAACGTCTGCTCCAGGCGCAGGCCGATGGGTTGCCGCGCCACAGAGGCCACAGGGTCGGATCCCAACACGGCAGGGCTCTGATCCTCATCCTGCGATTGCTGCAGCGCCTGTGACGGATACACCGGCACCACGTCCACCAGGGGCCGCCGCGCCAAGGATTCCAGCTGGCCGAGGATGCGCTGCGCGCCCGCATCGGAAACCGCGCCCCACAGATACAGTGAGGACAGCCGATTCACATCGTTGCTGACGATGCCGATGCGCAGCGCGTCCACCAGTTCACTCAGCCGCCGCGGGCAGCGTGCCCCCAAGGTGTCGCGCTGCAGGGTATTGCCGGCGGGCGCAGGCGGTGGCAACCGCGACCGCGCGCCCAGGCTGTCGCAGGGCCGGTCGGTGTAGACGCTTTGGCCCTGGGCATCGGTGCAGCGGTTCAGGCGCGTGGACTGTGCGTGGGCGACGCTCGACAGCACGCACAGCGGCAGCAGCAACAGCAACAGCAGGAAGGAAAGCCGGATCATCCTCGCAGGGTAGCGCCGATCACGCTTGCGCGCCGTGCTTTCAGCCCTGCAGCAGCTTCAGCACCGAAGTGGTCGGCTTGGCCAGGTTCAAGGTGTAGAAGTGCAGGCCGGGTGCGCCGCCTTCGATCAGGCGCTGGCACAGCTTGGCCACCACTTCAGTGCCGAATGCACGCACCGACTCTGCATCATCGCCATAAGCCTGCATCTTGCGGCTGATCCAGCGCGGGATCTCCGCACCGCACTGTTCGGAGAAGCGGCGCAGCTGGCTGAAGTTGGCGATCGGCATGATGCCGGGCGTGATCGGTACCTGCACGCCCAGCCGCCGCACTTCGTCGACGAAATGGAAGTAGGCATCAGGGTTGAAGAAGTACTGGGTGATCGCCGCATCGGCACCGGCGTCGATCTTGGCCTTGAAATGCTTCAGGTCGGCCAGTGCGTCGGAAGCCTGCGGGTGCGTTTCGGGGTACGCGCCCACTTCGATATGGAACGCATCGCCGTGCTCGGCGCGGATGAAGTCGATCAGTTCGGCGGCATAGCGCATGTCACCGGGGAAACCCATGCCCGACGGCAGATCGCCGCGCAGCGCGACCAGGCGGCGGCAGCCGATGGCGCGATACAGCTTGAGCAGCTCGCGGATTTCCTGACGGGTGCCGCCGACGCAGGACAGATGCGGTGCGGCATCGAAGCCATGGTGCTGGTTGAGATGGCGCACGGTCTCGGAGGTATAGCTCAGGGTCGAGCCACCGGCGCCGAAGGTACACGACACGTACTCGGGACCGTAGTCCTTCAGCCTGGCCGCGGCGCGGTCCAGCTGGCTGCGCTGTTCGTCGGTCTTGGGCGGATAGAACTCGAAGCTGATGGCGGTCATGGCACGGGCGGCAGCGGCGGGTGCGGATTAGTATATCGCTTCATCAAGATGGATGTTGTCAATTTATGCGGACGTACATCGTCAGCCGCCTGCGACCGTTCGCCCCGGCGATCGGCCGCTGCTCCGAAATCGCCCTCCGGGTGCCGTGGCCGGCGGCACGCTGAGCCCATTCCGGGACCACCCACCTGACGAAGGAGCAGACGATGAAGATCTTCCTGGCACTCTGGTATGCAATGAAGGCCCTGGCCCGGCTGGCGATGATCGGCATGGCGATGGCCGTGCTCGGCTCCGGCTCGGCGCACGCCGCCAGCGCCCCGGCGGCGGGCAAGGTGCAGGTCGAGGTGGTCGGCAAGGGCCGTCCGCTGCTGATGATCCCCGGCCTGAACAGCAGCGCCGAGGTCTGGCGCGAGACCTGCCTGGCGCTGAAGGACGTGCAGTGCCATCTGGTGCAGCTGCCGGGCTTTGCCGGCGCTGCGCCAGCCGACCCGCGCCCGGCCGAATTCCTGCCGGCCATGCGCGGGCAGCTGCTTGCCTACCTGCATGACCAACAGCTGGGCCCGGTGGTGGTGATCGGCCACAGTCTTGGCGGCCTGCTGGGGCTGCAGGTGGCGCAGGCCGAGCCGAAGGCAGTCAGTGCGCTGGCGGTGGTCGACGCATTGCCGTTCCTGCCGGCGGCGCGTGACCCGAACGCCACCGCAGACAGCGTGCGGCCAATGGCTGACCAGCTGCGCAAGGGCATGCTCGCCGCCGATGCCGCGCAGTGGCAGGCGCAGCTGAAGGCCGGCCTGCCGGGCATGACCCGCGATCCGCAGCGGCAGGCCGAGCTGGGGCGCTGGGGCGAAGCCAGCGACCGCCAGACCACCGCTGACGCCATGCATGCGGTGATGACCACCGACCTGCGTGACAGCATCGCCTCGATCACCGCACCGACGCTGGTGCTGGGCAGCTGGGCCGGCTACCAGCCGATGGGCGGCACCGAGGACAGCACGCGCGCGGTGTTCCAGGCGCAGTACGCGAAACTGCGGGGCGTGCAGATCGCGATGAGCGCGCAGGGTTTCCACTTCCTGATGTGGGATGATCCGCGCTGGCTGCGCGGTCAGGTGCAGGCCTTCCTCGACCACCACCACTGAGTTTCAACACGCCTGGAAATGGACATGCCGGATTCCTCCTCGACGGTACGCTTCTGGCTGCTCAATGCGCTGGTGTGGGCGCTCTATGGCGTTGCCGGAATCGGCCTGCGCCAGACCTATTTCAGCGATGCCGGAAGCGCGGGCGTGTTGATCACGCTGGGCCTGGCGTTGGCCCTGTTCGGGTGCAGCGGTGCCATCCGTGCGCTGGCGCTGCGCGCCGACTGGTGGGCGCGCGGTACGGCCGGGCTGTTGCTGCGGCTGGCGCTGTCGGTGGCATTGGGCGCGGCAGTGGCGCAGCTGCTGGTGAACATCGCGCTGCACTCGGCGCTGGCCTGGAACTGGGTGAGCCTGGGGCGGCAGACGGCCGACTTCAGCCCCAAGGCGCTGCTGCTCTACTGGTACACCACTGCGGTGATGCTGGCCCTGTGGGCAGCGCTTTGGGCAAGCCTGCACAGCCTGCGCCGGATACGCGGGGCGGAACTGGCCCGCCTGCGCGCCGAAGCCGAGCGCAGTGCGCTGGAACGCGATGCGCTGCGTGCGCGGCTCAACCCGCACTTCATGTTCAATGCGCTGAACAACCTGCGTGCGCTGATCCTGGAAGATCCTGAGCGTGCGCGCGACATGGTCACCCGCCTGTCGCGCACGCTGCGCCAGGCGCTGGCGCACAACCGCAGCGAGCAGGTCACGCTGGCCGAGGAACTGGCGGTGGTCGACGACTATCTGGCCATCGAGGCCATCCACTTCGAGCAGCGCCTGCAGGTGCGGCAGCAGATCGATGCCGATGCCATGCAGGCGCAGCTGCCTGCGATGGCTTTGCAGCTGCTGGTGGAGAACGCGATCAAGCACGGCATCGCCAGCCGCCCCGGCGGCGGCGAGGTGCAGATCCGTGCCACGCTGGACAATGACGTGCTGCGCCTGCAGGTGGACAATCCGCTGGGCAGCGCCAACGAGCCCACCCCTGGGCATGGCGTCGGCCTGGCCTACCTGCGTGCGCAGCTCGGTACGCAAGGTCGTTTCACCCTGCAGCCGGTCGGCGACCGCATGCAGGCCCTGCTGGAGATTCCGCAATGAGTGGCGTGCTGCGCGTATTGATCGTTGATGATGCGCGGCTGGCGCGGCAGGAGCTGCGCACGCTGTTGTCGGCGCTGCCGTGGGTGCAGTGCGTGGGCGAAGCCGACGATGTGCCTGCCGCACGCGAGGCGATCGCCACACTGGCGCCGGACCTGGTGCTGCTGGATGTGCAGATGCCGTCCGGCAGTGGCTTCGATGTGCTGGACGGGCTGGAGGCGGTGCCGGCGGTGGTGTTCGTTACCGCCTATGACACCTACGCGGTGCGCGCGTTCCAGGCCAACGCGCTGGACTATCTGGTGAAGCCGGTCGAGGCACCGCGCTTGCTGGAAGCGTTGCAGCGGGCGCGCCAGCGCGAGGTGGTGGCGGGCGAAACGCCGGAGCCGCGCAGCACGCTGGGCGCTCAGGACCAGGTGTTCGTGCGCGAGGGCGAACGCTGCTGGTTCGTCGCGGTCTCGGAGATCCGCCGGCTGGTGGTGGATGGCAACTACACGCGGCTGTGGTTCCGCGACCAGAACGCGTTGCTGACCCGCAGCCTGAGTGCGCTGGAGGCACGCCTGCCGCCGGATCTGTTCTTCCGTGCCAACCGCAACACGCTGGTCAACCTGCGCCGTATCCGAGGCGTGACGCCCAGCATCGCTGATGGTTATGACCTGGCACTGGACGACGGCAGCGAGGTGGAGGTGTCGCGCCGGCAGGCGCGTGAACTGCGCGAGCGGATGGCGTTGTAGTTGCCGCTACAGCTCGGCACTGACCGGGCTGGTGATGAAGCCCCACAGCAGGCGCGCCATCACCGCCGGTGAACGTGCCTGCGCGCGGGTGTAGGCGAGCAGTGCATCCAGCCGCGAGCGGTCGTAGAGGTGCCCGGCCAGCAGCACCGCGTGCACACGACGGGTGTTGGCGGTGTCCTGCAGCGGGTTGCCGTCGAGCAATACCAGGTCGGCGGCTTTGCCGACCTCGACACTGCCATGCGATGCCTGCAGCTCCAGATGACGCGCCGCGTGCAGCGTTGCCGCGCGCAGCACGTCGGCCTGGCTCAGGCCTGCCTGGCGCAGCCACTGCAGTTCCTCGTGATAGCGGAAGCCACCCAGCCCGGTATCGGTGCCGACCAGCACGGTGACGCCGGCACGATGCGCGGCACCGGTGAGGGCCAGTCCATGCTCGAAGTACGCCTTCAACGCGTCTTCGCCGCGCAGGCCAGGATAGCGTTCGGTGGTGGCCGTCAGATCATCGCGCCATGCCCAGCGCGAAAGTGGATCGAGATAGGCCAGACGTGGATCGTTGATGAAGGCGGGGTCGCGCGCACGCGCATCCTCTTCGCGGGTGACATGGGTGGGTACGAACGCGGCACCGCTGGCCTGCATCACACCGAACGCCTCGTTGCAGAGCGCGGGCTGGTAGCCGCCGACCATGCGTTCGGCCAGCGCGGTTGGATCCTCACTGTCGAGCGTGCCACCGCGCCACGCCGCCGCGTTGTCGAAGCAGTGGCGTACGAACAGATGGGCATGCTCGAAGCTGCGCTGGCCCGCCCGCACCGCGGCGTCCAGAGGCACGGCCTTGGGCAGGTGGCCGATCAACGGACGGCGCAGCTGCTGCGCCTCGGTGGCCAGCCGCTGGTAGGTGTCCGCACGCAGCTGGTTGTAGACCTTCAACGCGTCGACACCGCGCGCGCTGTACGTGCGTGCACGCTCGGCGGCGGCCTCCGGCGCGAGTGATGGATCCTCGAAGTAGAAACTGGCGATCTGCACGAAGCGCGGTGCAACCTGCTGCCCGGCAATGGCCTGTGCGGTCCAGCGGCGCTTGTCGGCCACGCAGGCGATCAGCGGATCGGTGGCCTGCGGGCAGTCCATCATGTCGCGGGTGCCGGTGATGCCGTTGGCCAGCATCAGCGGGAACTGCAGCTGCGGCGACAACTGCAGTGCATGGGTGTGCATGTCCCAGAAACCGGGCAGCAGCCAGCGGCCACCGGCATCGAGCACCGGCAACGCGGTGTCCCGTGGAGCTTCGCCAATGGAAGTGATCGTGCCGTTGCGCACTGTCACTGTGGTGGGTTCGCTGACCTGGCCGCGCGCGACGTCCACCACCCGCGCGTTGACGATCATGCGGCTGTTGCCCGGCTCGGGCAACGGCGGTGCCGACAGCGGCCAGAGCAGGGCGGCGGTGAACAGCAATGGCGGCGCCAGCAGGAGGACGGCCAGGGCGATCGGCCATCGCCGACGGCGGGCGGAACGGGGCAAGGCGTGTGCTGCATCCATGAGCCGGCGATCCTTGCATTGGGTCGCCCGCAGAGTGCTGCAAGCCGGACGCGGGCGCCAGTGACCATCGGCATCCGGCCCTGCCTGCCTCCGGGGCGGTTACCCTGTGCGGTGGAACTCCTGACCACGCCCTGCTATGTCCATCGTCCTCACCGATTTCGCCCGTCCCCGCCTGTTCCCGCGCGTGCCGCGCGGCAACACCATCCAGGACTGTACTGCCGAGCAGTTCGAGGCACACCTCAATGCGCACGCGCCGTTGAAGGTGCTCGATGGCTACGCCCCGTTCTGCAAGCTGTTCGTCTACGAGAACTGGACCAGCACGCGTTGCCTGACGGTGCCGGTCACCGACGCCAACCGCCACCAGCTGCGCAGCGGCTATGAGGCGCGCAACCGTGAGGAACTGCCGGTGCTGGTGCGCTGGTTCGAGGGCGTGGAATCACCGCGCGCGAACTACCTGGTGGTAATCCTGTACAGCGCCGGGCAGCTGGCGAAGGAGGGTTCACCGATCGAAGCCGACTGGGGCATCGTCGGTTGCATCTATACCTCCGAGCCCGAGGAAGTGCCGATGGCACCAATCACCATGATGCGCAATGCACTGGGCGTGGAGGAGGGCGGTTCCGGTGTGCCGCTGGATCGCGAGGCTTACCAGCGCTCCGTCGCGTTCTGGGAGAACAACGCCAACTGGCGGCCGTGAGCCCACGCTGCGGCCGGACAGTCGGCATGTGAACAGGGAGGATTGCAGCGGGGCGCTACCATGGCAGTGAATCAACGCAGGGAGCACAGGGATGGATGTTCGCAGTTGGATGCCGTTTGCATGGGTCGCCGCAGGTCTGCTGGCCGCAAGTGAAGGCTCGGCAGCAAAGTACGATGCAGGCGCCGCCTGTGGTGCCCTGTCCGACGTGACGCCGATCCGTGATGCCGGCGTGGGTTCACTGCAGGCGCAGGCAACGTTGGGGCGCTGCACGTTCCATGTGGAAGCGGATGACGCTGCAGCGCTTTCGCGTCAGCAGTCGTTGCTGCAGAGCGTGTCTGCGATCGCCTGTGGTGCGCCAGCCACCACCCGGCCTTCGCAAGGGGCTGCAGGCTTCGACCTGCAGATGCCTGCACGTTGCCCACTCTCTTCCAGCACGCCGTTGATTGCCCGGGAAGGAGGCTGGCACCAGCGGCGACTTTCGTCGGTCCCGACGTATCCTGCGGCCGCCATGCGCGAGGCCCAGCAGGGAGGTGTCGAGCTGATGCTGCTGCTGGATGCGCAGGGCAAGACCCAGGCGATCATCCTGTCCCGATCCAGCGGCTACCCGCTGCTCGATGCGGCGGCGCTCAAGCACGCGCGTGACTGGCGCTACGAGCGTGAAGCGGCAGGCAAGGCACCAAGCATGAGCCTGATACGCGGCACGGTCACGTTCAAGCTCAACTAAGGCGTCTGCAGGGCGGGCTCGGGCTTCCACTCCCACCAGGTGTAGTGGTATTCGCGCTCGGTCGCGCTCCATTGCTGCGCGCAGCAGGTGCACGTCAGCCGGTAGCATTCGCCCCAGCCGTCCTCCGCTTCGCCCCGTGCACGCAGCTGCACGTGACCTTGTTCCAGCAGCGGCTCGGGACTGAAGAACACATAGGATGGGTAGAGCGCGCACAGGCAGCCTTCGCGTGCCTGCCAGTAGCGCAGCCGTTGCAGGGCCGCCTTGAGGTGCGCCTGGTTGCTGATCAGCATGCCGCCAAGGGCGATGCCTTGGCAGCTGCGTTCGATCGTATCCACATGCGCGACCAGCGCGTCCAACGATGAGGCGCTGAACAGCCGAGCGACCGTACGCGCGGCATCGGTGATGCGCGTTGCATCGCGCGACAACAGGTCCTGCAGCAGCACGTCGGCCTGTGCTTCGTCGAGCCGGGGTATCGGTGCTGCAGACCACGGCCAGCGCATCAGCGTGACTTGCCGATGGCGGCGTAGTGGCCGGCCGTCAATCGCAGCAGGTCGGTCGGCGCCAGTTCCACCTCGAGGCCGCGGCGACCGGCGCTGACATGCAGCGCGGGCAATGCCTGCGCGCTGGCGTCCAGGAAGGTGCGCAGGCGCTTCTTCTGCCCGAGTGGGCTGATGCCACCGACCAGGTAACCGGTCGCGCGCTGCGCGGCATCGGCCGCGGCCATTTCGCACTTCTTGCAGCCGGCTGCTTCGGCCAGCGCCTTCAGGTCCAGCTGGCCGGCCACCGGCACGATCGCCACCAGCAGCTCGTGGGTTTCGGTGCTGGCCAGCAGGGTCTTGAACACCTGGGCCGGGTCGAGGCCGAGCTTGTCGACGGCTTCGCCCCCATACGATTCGGCGTGGGCGTCGTGCACGTAGCTGCGCACGGTGTGGGCGATCTTCTCGCGCTTGAGCAGGTTGATGGCCGGGGTCATGGGGGCATCGTAGCGCGGGGCAGGGGTGTTGCCTTGACCGAGGCTACTGCACCATCAGACCTATTCGGTCCTGCGGCCAAAAGGATTTAGCTTCGTCAAATCAGCGAAGTATCTGCTATGACTGCGCTGAAGGTCTGTCATGTCCTTAGCTTCCAGTATGACGACCTCGTGTCCGTCGTCGTGCCCAATTAGGCTGATCTCAATTGCGAGCTTTTCGCGTGATGCAGAAGGTCTGTCCACAAACTCACTTAGCCTGAGGACTGATCTGGAGCGCCGATTGTAGTGAACAAGGTAATACATATTTAGATTCCCTTAAGCAGCTTGCTAGCAAGTAGCTTGCTAACGTGGCTCATGGCGCTTTCATATCTCTTCTTGGCGCTAGATTTATCGTCGCGAAGCTTCTTCCAAGTGTCTTTGGAGACGCCAGAACGCTTCGCTTGCACCACGCTAACGTGCGTCAGTGCATACTGCTCGTTGCGATCCTCGGCCACTCTGAATGCTTCTGAGAGATCAATGAGGTGGCGCTGCAATTCCGGAGGCCCCCCTCCGTATTTGACTTCCTGACCATGGAGATCGGCGACCTTCTCTGAGATGCTTGCCCAGAAATTCTGAATGAGCGTTCTGATTTGAATTTCGACAACGCGGCCATCATGTCGAACAAGTGCGTGTATAGCTCTGTAACCGTTACTTGGGCGTGTAGTGCGATCAATGAATTTAATGTCAGGAAACCACTGTCTGAGAGAGTCGGCAATCTCCCTCTGCTCCATTGTCGTAGTGGCGACGACGCGGCAACCCGCAATATCTTGAATTTGAGCAAGTCTGCTGCTGCTTCGTCTCAATTTTTCAATGATCGAAATTGTTGATTTGAAGCGCCCGGTGACCGAAAGAAGCAGCTTATCTTTCAGGATTCGAACTACGTGGTTGTATGCGGGTACGAATTCTGAACGATATGCTTCTAGCTCGGTGAGCGTATTGGCATCGTCATTACCATTCTTCAGCTGCTCGCCGAGTCGTGTAACACTGCTGTTGCTCAACAATGTTGTGTCCCTCAAACCGACGGGGCGGTAAGGCCCCGTCGGATAGATAAAAACGATCAGTAGCGGTAGTGGTCCGGCTTGAACGGGCCTTCCACCGGCACGCCGATGTAGTCGGCCTGTTCCTGGCTCAGGGTGGTCAGCTTCACGCCGATCTTTTCCAGGTGCAGGCGGGCCACTTCTTCGTCCAGCTTCTTCGGCAGCAGGTAGACCTTCTTCTCGTAGCTGTCCTTGTTCGCCCACAGGTCGATCTGTGCCAGGGTCTGGTTGGCGAAGCTGTTGGACATCACGAAGCTCGGGTGGCCGGTGGCGCAGCCCAGGTTCACCAGGCGGCCTTCGGCCAGCAGGAAGATCGCGTTGCCGTTCGGGAAGATGTACTTGTCCACCTGCGGCTTGATGTTGACGTGCTTGATGCCGGCGAACGACACCAGCGCATCGACCTGGATCTCGTTGTCGAAGTGGCCGATGTTGCAGACGATGGCCTGGTCCTTCATCGCGCTCAGGTGCTCGATGCGGATGATGTCCTTGTTGCCGGTGGTGGTAACGTACAGGTCGGCACGGCCCAGGGTCGATTCGATGGTGTTGACTTCATAGCCTTCCATCGCCGCCTGCAGGGCGCAGATCGGGTCGATCTCGGTGACGATGACGCGCGCGCCGTAGGCACGCAGCGAGGCCGCGCAGCCCTTGCCGACGTCGCCGTAGCCGCAGACCACGGCCACCTTGCCGGCCAGCATCACGTCCATCGCGCGCTTCAGGCCATCGGCCAGCGACTCGCGGCAGCCGTACAGGTTGTCGAACTTGCTCTTGGTGACCGAGTCGTTGACGTTGATCGCCGGGATCAGCAGGGTGCCGGCCTGGGCCAGCTGGTACAGGCGGTGCACGCCGGTGGTGGTCTCTTCGGAGACGCCCTTCCAGTCCTTGACCACGCGGCCCCAGTAACCCGGGCGCTCCTTGGCGACGCGCTTGAGCAGGTTCTTGATGACCTGTTCTTCGTGCGAGGCAGAGGCGGTGTTGACCCAGTCGCTGCCGTTTTCCAGCTCGTAGCCCTTGTGGATCAGCAGGGTCACGTCACCGCCGTCGTCGACCACCAGCTCCGGGCCGGTCAGGGTGCCGTCGGCCAGGGTGAAGGTCAGCGCGTCCAGGGTGCAGTCCCAGTACTCTTCCAGGGTCTCGCCCTTCCAGGCGAACACCGGGGTGCCGGTGGCGGCAATGGCGGCAGCGGCGTGGTCCTGGGTCGAGAAGATGTTGCACGAGGCCCAGCGCACGTCGGCACCGATGTCCTTCAGGGTCTCGATCAGCACCGCGGTCTGGATGGTCATGTGCAGCGAGCCGGTCACGCGCACGCCCTTCAGCGGCAGCTCGGCCTGGTACTTGCGGCGGATCGACATCAGGCCCGGCATTTCGTGCTCGGCGATGTCCAGTTCCTTGCGGCCCCAGTCGGCCAGCGTGATGTCGCGGATCTTGTAATCACCTTCGGTGGAGAAGGTCTTGGCAACAGCGTTCATTCGTGTGCTCCGGTTGTGGGCGAGCGGGTGCTCGCATCTAGCCGGGCGCCGTTGTTACAAAGCCACCTTACCGAGCCTGGCCGGGCCTCATGGGATCCGGTCGCAGCGCCCCTCGGCAGGGGAGAACCCCCATTATATCGCGGCCCCGGCGTGACATCCGGATGACCCAACCATCGGCAGGTGGGATCACGTGCACGGCCTGTTAAGGTCGGTGTTTTCACGCATCACACAGGTGGAACGATGAGCATGCACGCGCGCCGCACACGGCGCTGGACCGGCCTGGTCCTGTCGATGGGACTGCTGGCGGTGGCTCCGCTGGCCTGGGCCGCGTCCCCGCAGCCCGCCCAGGTACAGGCCCAGGGCGTCAACGGCTACGAACTGCCGTCGGCGGCGCTGCAGGCGGTGGTGGACGCGCCGCGCGCGCCCTCGCTGTACCTGTCGCCACGCCGCGATGTCGCCGCGATGATGCAGATGCCGTCGCTGCCGTCGATCCAGGTGGTGGCGCAGCCGGAACTGAAGCTGGCCGGCCTGCGCATCAACCCGCGCACCTTCTCCGACAGCCGCTTCAGCTTCGGCGAGAAGCTGTGGCTGATGAACGTGGCCGACGGCAAGGAACGGCAGATCAGCGGCCTGCCGGCCACGCTGTCGATCGCCAGCGTGATGTGGTCGCCGGACCAGAAGTGGCTGGCCTTCAACCAGGTCGACGCCGCCAGCGGCGCCAATGAACTGTGGCTGGTGGATGTGGCCGGCGGCAGCGCCCGTCGTCTGGTCGCCGGCCTGAACACGGTGATCGGCAGTGGCTACCAGTGGCTGCCGGACAGCCGCGGCCTGGTGGTGTTCACCCGTCCGGCCAACCTTGGTGCGGCCCCGGCCGCCGACGGCATTCCGACCGGCCCGGCCGTGCAGCAGACCAGCCAGGGCGGCGGCGTGGTGTCGATCCGTACCTACCAGGACCTGCTGAAGAACGAGGCCGACGCGCGCCAGTTCGATTACTACGCCACCACCCAGCCGATGGAAGTCAGCCTGGATGGCAACACCCGCGCGATCGGCGCAGCTGGCATCTTCATGGGCTTTGCGGTGTCGCCGGATGGCCGCTTCGTGCTGCGCCAGCCGGTGCAGCGGCCGTATTCCTACGTGGTGCCGGTGAGCAGTTTCCCGCGCCGCATTGAAGTGATCGACCGTGCCAGCGGCAAGCTGGTGCACACCGTGGCCGTGCGTCCGCTGGTGGAAGGTTTGCCGACCGGCAACGACGCTGAAGTGACCGGCGTGCGCGATATCAGCTGGCGTGGTGATGCCGATGCCACGCTGGTCTGGGCCGAAGCCCAGGACGGCGGCGACCCGAACAGGGAGGCCAAGGTGCGCGATGCGGTGCTGATGCAGGCTGCGCCGTTCGACAAGCCGCCGGTCACGTTGGCCCAGCTCGGCAGCCGTCTGGTGGGCATCAACTGGGGCCGTGGCGACCTGGCCCTGCTGACCGAGTCGTGGTGGAAGACGCGCAAGACCAGGACCTGGCTGATCGCCCCGGACAATGCCGGAGCCGAGCCGCGCCTGCTGTGGGATCGCGACGGGCAGGACCGCTATTCCGATCCGGGCCGGCCGCTGTTGTCCAGCGACGACCGCGGGCGCTCGCTGCTGCAGACCAGCGCCGATGGCAGCAGCCTGTATCTGGCCGGTGCCGGTGCATCGCCGGAAGGCGATCGTCCGTTCGTGGACCGCTTCGACGTTGCCACGGGCAAGGCCACCCGCCTGTTCCACTCGCAGGCGCCGAGCTATGCGCTGCCGGTGGCGTTGCTGGACAACCAGGCCAGCTCGCTGCTGCTGAGCCGCGAGAGCCCGGATGAGCCGGCCAACTTCTACGTGCAGTCGCTGGCCGATGCCGGTGCTGCACCGCGTGCGCTGACTCACTTCGCGCATCCGCTGCCGCAGTTGAAGGGCGTGCAGAAGGAGCAGATCCGCTACAAGCGCAAGGATGGCGTCGACCTGACCGCGACCCTGCTGCTGCCGCCGGGCTACGACCCGAAGCGCGACGGCCCGCGGCCGCTGCTGATGTGGGCCTACCCGGGCGAGTTCAAGAGTGCGGCTGCGGCCAGCCAGGTGACCGATTCGCCGTACCGCTTCAATTCGGTCAGCTACTGGGGCCCGCAGGCGTTCCTGGCCAAGGGGTATGTGGTGCTGGCCAGCCCGTCGATGCCGATCATCGGCGAGGGCGACAAGGAGCCGAACGACACCTACATCGAACAGTTGGTGGCCAACGCGCAGGCAGCCGTGGATGAAGTGGTGCGCCGTGGCGTGACCGATCGCGATCACATCGCCATTGGTGGCCATTCCTACGGTGCGTTCATGACCGCCAACCTGCTGGCGCATACGCGCCTGTTCAAGGCGGGCATCGCGCGCAGCGGCGCCTACAACCGCACGCTTACGCCGTTCGGCTTCCAGGCCGAGGAGCGCAACTACTGGCAGGCGCAGGACGTCTACCAGAAGATGGCGCCGTTCAACTACGCCGACAGGATCAAGGATCCGATCCTCTTCATCCACGGCGTGGACGACAACAACTCCGGCACGTTCCCGATGCAGAGCGAGCGCATGTTCGCCGCAGTGAAGGGCCTGGGTGGTACCGCGCGCCTGGTGATGCTGCCGAACGAATCGCATGCCTACCGTGCACGCGAGTCGATCATGACCATGCTGGCCGAAAGCGAGCGCTGGCTGGAACAGACCATCGGCCCGGCCGAGCAGGGCAAGGCGAAGAAGAAGCGCTGACGTGACCCGGTAGTGCCGGCCGCTGGCCGGCAACCTCAGGTCGCGTAGGTCCATGAGGTTGCCGGCCAGCGGCCGGCACTACCAGATGAAACCATTTTTGCAACGCAGCACGATGCCCGTTCTGGGATAGGCTTGGGGTCTGGATCCGATGACCGAGGCCTGTGCGTCGCCGATGAACGAGTACCGCAGCAGCATCGAGTTTGCTTCCCCCGATCTTCCGCTTCGCGATGATGTGCGCCGGCTCGGCGCGCTGGTTGGCGACCTGCTGGTTGAACAGGTCTCCGCCGCCTTCCTCGACGATGTGGAAGACGTGCGCACCCGCGCCATCGCCCGCCGCGAGAACCAGGCGCCGTTGTCGGAGCTGGCCGATGGCCTGGCCGGGCGCACGCCGCAGCAGGCCGAAACCATGGTGCGGGCCTTCAGCACCTACTTCCAGGTGGTCAACATCGCCGAGCGCGTGCATCGCATCCGCCGTCGCCGTGACTACCAGCGCGCCGGTACCGCAGGGGCGCAGCCCGATGGCCTGCAGGATGCACTGCAGCACCTGAAGGCGCAGGGTGTGGGCCTGGACGAGCTGGCGCAGTGGCTGCCACGCATCGACATTGAACCGGTGTTCACCGCACACCCGACCGAAGCGGTACGCCGCGCGCTGCTGGAAAAAGAGCAGTTGATGGTGGCCAGCCTGGTCGACAACCTCGACGGCCAGCGCACCCCGGGTGAGGCCGCCGCCGATGCCGCGCGCTTCCGCATGGCGCTCACCGCGTCGTGGCAGACCACCGATTCCTCACCGGTGCGGCCCACCGTGGATGACGAGCGCGAGCACGTCGGCTTCTATCTGGTGCAGGTGCTGTACCGGGTGATTCCGGTGCTGTACGAATCGCTGCAGCAGGCGTTGCGCGATACCTATGGCGAAGAACTGCCGCTGCCGCGCCTGCTGCGTTTCGGTACCTGGGTGGGCGGCGACATGGACGGCAACCCGAACGTGGATGCCCATACCATCCGCAATACGCTGGATGCGCAGCGGCAGGCGGTACTGGGCCGTTACCAGAAGGAACTGCTGCAGCTGGCCAGCCTGCTCAGCCAGTCCACCGAGCGGGTGGGCGTAAGCGATGCACTGCAGGCGCGCGTGGCGCAGTACCACCAGTTGCTGCCGCAGGTGCAGTCGCGCCCGCGCCATGCCGACATGCCCTACCGCCTGCTCAATGACCGCATGCGTGCACGCCTGCAGGCCACGCTGGATGACGGCGAAGGCGCCTACGCCGGCCCTGATGAACTGATCGAGGACCTGCAGTTGATCCTCGACAGCCTGCGCGCCAACCGCGGCGAACATGCCGGTGGCTTCGCCGTACAGCGCCTGCTGTGGCGGGTGAAGACCTTCGGCTTCCACCTGGCACGGTTGGACGTGCGCCAGGAATCGAGCGTGCATGCGCGCGCGCTGGCCACCGTGCTGGGCGGCGACGCAGCGTGGGACAGTCTCGATACCGTGGGGCGTGCGCGTCTGCTGGCGCCGCATGCCAGTGGTGACGCGCCGTTGCCGAAGGGCGACGACGAAGGCAACCAGCGTCTGGATGCGGTATTTGCGGCGTTGGCCGATGCGCGTGTGCGCCATGGTGGCGATGCGCTGGGCAGCTACATCATCTCGATGGCACACGACCGCAGTGACGTGCTGGCCGTGCTTGCGCTGGCACGCCGTGGCGGCCTGGTGGAAGCGGGCGGGGCGGTGCCGCTGGATATTGCGCCATTGTTCGAAACCGTGGACGACCTCAAGCGTGGCACCGCGACCCTGCGCGACCTGCTGGCCGACCCGGTGTACCGTGCGCATCTGCGTGCACGCGATGACGTGCAGATGGTGATGCTGGGGTACTCGGACAGCAGCAAGGACGGAGGCATCGCTGCCTCACGCTGGGGCCTGCAACGTGCACAGGTGGAACTGATGGAAGTGGCGGCCGAGGCGGGCATCCGCCTGACCTTCTTCCATGGCCGTGGCGGTTCGATCAGCCGTGGTGGTGGCAAGACCACGCATGCGGTCGACGCCTCGCCGCGCGGGAGCATCGATGGCCGCCTGCGGGTGACCGAGCAGGGCGAGGTGATCCACCGCAAGTACGGCATCCGTGCATTGGCCCTGCGCTCGCTGGAACAGGCCACGGGTGCGGTGCTGCGCGCCAGCCTGCGCCCGCGTGCAGCGGAGCCGCGCGAGGATGACTGGCGGCCGGTGATGGATGTGGTCGCCGGCTCCAGCAGCGAGGTCTACCGCACCTTCGTCGGCCAGTCTGGCTTCATGGACTACTTCCGCACGGCCACGCCGATCGACGTGATCGAGCGGATGACGCTGGGTTCGCGTCCGTCGCGCCGGCTCGGTCAGGACGCAGCACTGGGCAACCTGCGTGCGATTCCGTGGGTGTTCGCCTGGAGCCAGGCGCGTGCCGTCATTCCCGGCTGGTATGGCGTGGGCAGCGGACTGCAGGCGGCGGTCGATGCTGGTCACGAGCAGACCCTGCGCGAGATGGCACGTGACTGGCCGTTCTTCCGTACCTTCCTGGACGACATCGCGATGGTGCTGTCCAAGGGGGATATCACCATTGCCGAGCAGTTCTCGCTGTTGTCGGGCGACCTGCACGGGCGCTTCTTCCCGCAGGTACAGCGCGAACTGGAACTGACCCGGCACTGGCTGCTGGCGCTGATGGACCAGCAGACGCTGCTCGACCACGATGCGCGGCTGTCGCTGTCGATCCGTCTGCGCAATCCCTATGTCGATCCGATCAGCGTGCTGCAGGTGGATCTGCTGCAGCGTTGGCGCGAAAGCGGGCGCGAGGATGACGAGCTGCTGCGCGCGCTGGTGGCCTGCGTGAACGGTGTTTCGCAGGGTGTGCAGAACACCGGGTGAAATGCATCCGCCGGGCGTGGCCCGGCGAATTCGAAATGGTAGTGCCGGCCGCTGGCCGGCAACCTCATGATGTCTGGCAGCACGCGCGAGGTTGCCGGCCAGCGGCCGGCGCTACCTCACTCTTCCGGCGACGGCGGGTTCGACGCCAGCAGTTCCAGATGGCGCTGCTCCATTTCCTGGCGCAGTTGGCGGCGGATCAATGCGGCTGCCTGGCGGCGCTTCTCGTCCGACGTGACCGGCTGCAACGACGGCACCGGCGTCGGCCGGCCTTCCTCGTCCACGGCCACCATGGTGAAGAAACAGCTGTTGGCGTGGCGCACGCTGCGCTTGAGGATGTCCTCGGCCACCACCTTGATGCCGATCTCCATCGACGAGGTGCCGGTGTAATTCACCGAGGCCAGGAAGGTGACCAGCTCGCCCACCGCGATGGGCTGGCGGAACATCACCTGGTCCACCGACAGGGTGACCACGTAGCTGCCGGCGTAACGGCTGGCGCAGGCGTAGGCGACCTGGTCGAGCAGGCGCAGGATGGCGCCGCCGTGGACCTTGCCGGAGAAATTGGCCATCTCCGGCGACATCAGCACGGTCATGGACAGCTGGTGGGTTTTGAGTTCGGTCGACATGGGGCGATTGTATCGGCAACCGGTAGTGCCGGCCGCTGGCCGGCAACCACGCGATTGTTTCCGGAGGCCATGAAAAAGCCGGCCAGCGGCCGGCTCTACCAGAAGCAGAAGGGCCGCGTGAGCGGCCCTTCGTGTTTCTTACTTCAGCTTCGCATCGGCGCGCAGGGCGGCAGCGCGGTCGGTCTTCTCCCAGGAGAAGGCCGTGGCGTTGACGGTCTCGCCTTCGCCGTTGAGGTAGCTGAACTCCTTCGGCTTGCGGCCGAAGTGGCCATAGGCCGCAGTCTGCTGGTACATCGGGTGCACCAGGTCCAGCATCTTGATGATGCCGTACGGGCGCAGGTCGAAGTGCTTGCGGATCAGCTTCTCGATCTTGTCGTCGCTGATCTTGCCGGTGCCGAAGGTGGTGACCGAGATCGAGGTCGGCTCAGCCACGCCGATGGCGTAGGAGACCTGCACTTCGCAACGGTCGGCCAGGCCGGCGGCAACCACGTTCTTGGCCACGTAGCGGGCCGCGTAGGCTGCCGAACGGTCGACCTTGGACGGGTCCTTGCCGGAGAAGGCGCCACCACCGTGACGGGCCCAGCCGCCGTAGGTATCGACGATGATCTTGCGGCCAGTCAGGCCGCAGTCGCCCACCGGGCCGCCGATCTCGAACTTGCCGGTCGGGTTGATGTGGAACTTGGTGCCCTTGTGCAGCCACTTGGCCGGCAGCACCGGCTTGATGATCTCTTCGCGGACGGCCTCGATGAGGTCCTTCTGCTTGATGCCCGGGGCGTGCTGGGTCGACAGGACCACGGCGTCGATGGCCGAGACCACGCCGTTTTCATAGCGCAGGGTGACCTGGCTCTTGGCGTCCGGGCGCAGCCACGACAGCGGCGAGTTCTTCTTCTTGCGGATCTTGGCCTGCTGCTCGACCAGGCGGTGCGACAGGTGGATCGCGGCCGGCATGTAGCTGTCGGTCTCGTTGGTGGCATAGCCGAACATCAGGCCCTGGTCGCCAGCGCCCATTTCTTCCGGCTTCTTGCGATCCACGCCCTGGGCGATGTGCGGCGACTGCTTGCCGATCAGGTTCAGCACGCCACAGGTGGCGCCGTCGAAGCCGACGTCGGAGCTGTCATAGCCGATGTCCGTGATGACCTTGCGGGTCAGCGCTTCCAGGTCGATCCAGGCGCTGGTGGTGATCTCACCGGCCACAATGGCAACACCGGTCTTGACCATGGTCTCGCAGGCCACGCGGGCGCGCTGGTCCTGGGTCAGGATCGCGTCCAGCACCGCATCGGAGATCTGGTCGGCAACCTTGTCCGGATGGCCTTCGGAGACCGACTCGGAGGTGAAGAGATAGCTGGACATCAGGCGTAATATCCCTTGATTCGGATGGAAAGATGGGCGCGAATGATACACGGGGTGCGCCGCCTGTGCATTGTGAACCTGTACCGGTTGCCGGTGGTTAAGCCCGCGTAGCCCCGGCAGGGGCCGTCCGGCCGGGATTGGGGCTCAGCCTCGAGGTCCAGTGTTCCACCAGCGTGACAACGCAGCGGGCGGCTACCGGCCCCGACTGCGCGGGCCACAACGCCCGGCAGCGGCTGTGCGGCCGTCATCGTTCTGCCCAAAAACCGCCATCTGGCTGCCGCCTGCCGGGCGCAGGCTGTCGGCCAATCCGGCCGCCGGGCATGAGTGGATCCGCCATGCAGGAACTTGAACAGCGTCTCCAGCAACGCTTCCCCGATTGGTTCCATGGCCGCCGGGGCCAACTGGCGCGACCACTGCTGCGCAGCGTCGGTCGCTGGTCGCGGCTGGACCAGATCGAAGCCTTCCTGCAGCGCAGCTCAGGCCTGCGTGGCTTCGGCTTCGTCGCCGCCGGCCTGGAGTTCATCGACGGCCAGTACCAGGTGGATCCGGCCGCGCTGGCCAGGATCCCGGCCACCGGCCGCCTGCTGATCGTCGCCAACCATCCCTCCGGGGCACTGGATGCCCTCGCTCTGCTGGACGCGGTCGGCCGCATCCGCCGTGACGTGCGGATCGTGGCCAACGACCTGTTGGGGGCAATCGCGCCACTGCAGGACCTGCTGCTGCCGGTACGCATCCTCGGTGGCAAGGCCCAGCGTGGCAGCCTGCATGCCGTCGAAGAGGCGCTGGCCGCCGAGCAGTGCGTGATCGTGTTCCCGGCCGGCGAGGTCTCGCGGCTGTCGCTGCGCGGCATCCGTGATGGTCGCTGGCAGCGCGGTTTCGTCCGCTTTGCCCGTGCCGCTGGCGCGCCGGTGCTGCCGGTGCGTGTGGAGGCGCGCAACTCGGCGCTGTTCTACGGCGCCTCGACCCTGTTCAAGCCGGCGGGCACCGCGCTGCTGGCGCGCGAGATGTTCACCCGTCGTGGCCGTCCGCTGCGGCTGCGCATCGGTGAGCCGATGCAGCTGGGCAAGGGCGGCGACCCGGGCGCACAGCTGCTGGCGGTGCGCCGCGCGCTGTATGCGCTGGGCCGTAATGGGGCCGCGGGCGATGCAGCTGCTGTAGCAGGCGCCGAGCCGCTGGCGTCCCCGGTGCCGCCTTCACAGGTGGCCGCAGGCATCGCCGCGGCGACCCAGCTGGGCCAGACCGCCGACGGCAAGCAGATCCTGCTGGCGACCTGTACCGCCGATTCGCCGCTGCTGCTGGAGCTGGGGCGTCTGCGCGAGCTGACCTTCCGCCAGGTAGGCGAGGGCACCGGGCGCAGCCGCGATCTGGACGATTACGATCCGCGGTACGAACACATCGTGATCTGGGACGCGGCCGCGCAGCGCATCGCCGGCGCCTACCGGATCATGCGTGGTGCCCACGCGCTGGCCCGGCACGGCCTGTCCGGGCTCTACAGCGCGTCGCTGTTCCGCTATTCCGACGACGCCATCACCCACATCGCCGAAGGCCTGGAACTGGGCCGCAGCTTCGTGGTGCCTGATTACTGGGGCAGCCGCAGCCTGGACTACCTGTGGCAGGGCATCGGTGCCTACCTGCAGTGCCGGCCCGGCATCCGCTACCTGTTCGGCGCCGTGTCGATCAGCGCAGCGCTGCCACGCGATGCACGCGAGCAGCTGGTGGCGTACTACCAGCGCTACTACAGCGGTACCGCCGGCCTGGCCGAATCGAACCGCCCGTTCCAGTACTTCGCCGCGCCGCCAAGTTTCGGCGAGCTGGATGCAGGTGCCGCGTTCGATGTGCTCAAGGCCAACCTGGCCGCACTCGGCACCGGCGTGCCGACGCTGTATCGCCAGTACACCGATCTGTGCGAACCCGGTGGCGCCCGTTTCCTTGCCTTCGGTGTCGACCCGGACTTCAGTGATTCGATCGACGGCCTGATTGAAGTGGACCTGTGCGCGATCAGGCCGAACAAGCGCAAACGCTACCTGCGCGACGCGGGGGCGCCGGCATGAGCGCGCTGGCGAACCTGTCGCCGCACCGGCGCGCAGTGTTCGTCTCCGACGTGCACCTGGGGTCACGTCATTGCCATGCCACCGAGCTGGCGCGGTTCCTCTCGCAGCTGCGCTGCGAACGGTTGTACCTGGTGGGCGACATCATCGACCTGTGGTGGATGGCGCATCGCCGCGCCAACTGGCGCCAGTCGCATAGCGAAGTCATCCAGGCCCTGCACGCGCTGCGCCGTGCCGGGACCGAGATCGTCTACATCCCCGGCAACCATGACGCGTCACTGCGCCACGTGTGCGGGCTGATGCTCCCAGCGATGCAGGTGCGCCGCCGCGCCATCCATGTGACCGCCGATGGCCGTCGCCTGCTCGTTGCGCATGGGGACGAGTACGACGGCGTGACCCACTTCGGTGGCCTGCAGGAAAAGTTCGGTGACTGGCTGTACTACCGCATCCTGACCGGCAACCAGGCGTTGAATGCGGTGCGGCGGCTGCTGGGGATGCGCTACTGGTCGCTGTCGGAGTTCCTGAAGAAGCGCAGCGGTGCGGCCGAACGCTACATCGAACGCTTCGTGCAGGCCGGGCTGGACGACGTGCGGCGGCGCGGACTGGATGGCATCGTCTGTGGCCACATCCACCGCGCCGCGCTGATCGAGCGCGATGGCCTGGTCTATGCCAACGACGGCGACTGGGTGGAGAGCCTGACCGCGCTGGCCGAAGACCATGATGGCGCGCTGCGCCTGCTTGACCACAATGGCCAGACCCTGGTGGAACTGCCGGGCGCGCGCATCAAGCAAGCGGCTTGACCCACTCTTGTAGAGTCGAGCCATGCTCGACTGCTCTTCTCAGACTGCCCCGCGTACAGCAGTCGAGCATGGCTTGTATGTTCCTCCCGGCTCCTACGCGGTATGTAGGAGCCAGGGTGGAGGGACCGTCAAGCATGCATCTGCGGATACTAGCC
>NZ_JAXAXM020000020.1:33955-70870 GCF_047500745.2 Stenotrophomonas sp. FR024 | reverse complement strand
TGTCGACCTTGGTCGACACGATTTTTCTGTCAGATATCGAATGAATCATCCACGCATGGCGTGGATCTACTGTGTCGACCAAGGTCGACACCCACCAGAGCAGTTTGCCGTTCCGACAGATCGCAGAAAACTGTCGAAGGCGGGGTGGGTCCGGTTGCGGGGGCGTGAGCCGCATGGATGCGGCGACCGAGCTTACATGGACGTACTTGCAGCGGCCCCCGCAACCGGACCCACCCCGCCATCCCACGGATAGCCCGCTGTTGCTGTTGCCTCGGCTGTTGCTGTTGCTGTTGCTTCGGCTGTTGCTGTTGCTTCGGCCGTTGCCGTTGCCTCTGCCGGTGCAGGGCGCAGCCCTGCAGACAACACCCCTCCCTGAGCATTCTGCGTAGTGGTTTGAGCGCCGCACACACGTCGACCACGGCACGCTATACGGCAACGGAACCACCCATCGTCCACCGAGAACCACCATGACCCTGCGTCCCCTGCCGCTGCACCGCGCCCTGCTGTTGGCCCTGTCATCCCTGCCACTGGCCGCGCTGGCCGAAACCACGTCGCCTGCCCCCACCCAGCAGGTCCCAGGCGTCTACCACCAGCGCGTCGGTGCGCTGCAGGTCACCGCTCTGTTCGATGGCGTGGTCGCGCTGGGCCGGCAGGAAGTCGTGGACGTGCCGCCGACGCTGGTCAGCCGCCTGCTGGAAGGCCGTTACGTGCCCGAAGACAAGAAGGGCCTGCAGACCGCGATCAACGCTTTCCTTGTGCGCCAGGGCAACCACCTGACCCTGGTCGATACCGGTACCGCGCAGTGCTTCGGCCCCGGCCTGGGCCAGGTGCTGGGCAACCTGCGCGCCTCCGGTGTGGACCCGGCCGAGGTGGACGAGGTGCTGCTGACCCACGCCCATCCGGACCATCTGTGCGGCGTGCTCGACGCGCAGGGCAAGCCGGCCTACCCGAATGCCACGGTGTGGCTGTCCAAGGCCGATGCCGACTACTGGCTCAACCCGGCCAGCGAGGCCACCGCGCCGAAGGGCGTGCGCTTTGCCTTCCCGCTGGCGCGCAACGCGGTAGCGCCCTATCAGGCCAGCGGCCACCTGCGCACCTTCAGTCCCGGCGATGCCCTGCCCGGTGGCGCGGTGGCGATGGACACCCATGGCCATACGCCCGGCCATGTCTCCTACCGGTTCGACAGCCAGGGCCAGTCGCTACTGGTGTGGGGTGATGTGCTGCACTTCCACGCAGTGCAGTTCGCGCACCCGGAGGCGGCCTTCGAGGCCGATTCGGACCGCAAGGCGGCCATCGCCAGCCGTCGCGGCCTGCTGCAGCAGGCCACCGCCAACGGTTGGTGGGTGGCCGGTGCGCACCTGCCGTTCCCCGGTCTGGGCCATGTGCGTGGCGAGGGCAAGGCCTATGCGTGGGTGCCGGCGGAGTATTCGCCGTTGTGAGGGTGTGCCGACCAAGGTCGGCACCCACCCGATCCGGTAGCGCCCGGCTGCCAGCCGGGCGACCGGAAATGCCTTATTCCAGCCCCAACCAACCACCGATGATGCCGCGGGCTTCGTCCACACCGGTGCGGGCCGCGCCAGAGAACACCTGCACGCTGACCGTATCACCGAAGGAGGAGTGCAGTTCCTTGCGCACCTTCTGCAGGGTCTGCATCTGCTGGCTGCGGCTCAGCTTGTCGGCCTTGGTCAGCAACGCATGCGCCGGCAGGCCACGCTGCACGGCATAGGCCAGCATCTGCCGGTCGTAGTCCTTCAGCGGGTGGCGGATATCCATCACCACCACCAGGCCCCTCAGCGCATTGCGGGTGCGGAAGTAGCGGTCGATGAAGGCCTGCCAGTGCGCCTGCAGGTCCAGCGGCACCTTGGCGTAGCCGTAACCGGGCAGATCGACCAGATGGGCTTCCGGGGTCACCTGGAAGAACACCAGCTGCTGGGTGCGGCCGGGGGTCTTGGAGACACGGGCCAGGGCGTTCTGGCGGGTCAGCGCGTTGAGCGCACTGGACTTGCCGGCGTTGGAGCGGCCGGCGAAGGCCACTTCGGCCCCCTCATCGGGCGGCAGCTGCCCCATGTTGTGGGCAGAGAGGTGGTATTGAGCGCGTTCGATGAGCAATGACATGTGCATAGGATCGCATGTTGCGGCACCGCGCGCCCGGCCCAGGGCCCTCTGCCGGGAAAATGCTGCACTGCTGCGTTGACCGTGCGCGGAAACGGCGTTGATAATCCGGGCGATGCCGTGGCTGCCGCCCGGCCCGGTCCATACGGAGCTTTAGCATGCGCCACGCTCGCGTTCTTGCCGTATCCGCCCTTGCCACTGCCGTAGTCGTTGCCGCCGCTGCCTTTGCGCAGACCACGTTGACCCCGCTGCCCGACAACGGGCCGATCAACACCGCCTCGCTGGAGGTCGATTTCAGCAAGACCCACTGGGGCGATGCCAAGGCCGGCCAGACCAAGGCATCGGCCTGCGCGGCCTGCCATGGCGCCGACGGCAATTCCACGGTGGAGATGTACCCGTCCATCGCCGGCCAGAGCGAACGCTACGTCGCCCAGCAGATGGCCCTGATCGCCAACGGGCAGCGCAGCTCCGGCGCGGCGGTGGCGATGGTGCCATTCGTGCAGAACCTCACCCCGCAGGACATGCGCGACATCGGCGCGTTCTTCGCCACGCAGAAGGCCACTGCCGGCATCGCCGATGACACGGCGGTCACCGACGGCCCCTACAAGGGCATGAAGTTCTACGAGATCGGCCAGCAGCTGTACCGTGGCGGCGATGCCAAGCGTGGCCTGCCGGCCTGCATGGCCTGCCACGGCCCCAGTGGCGCCGGTAATCCGGGGCCGGCCTATCCCCACATCGGTGGCCAGCATGCCAGCTATGTCGCGCGCCGCCTGCAGGAATACCAGGCCGGCCAGACCAACGAGACCGACAAGGCGCACTTCCAGATCATGGCTGCGGTTGCGCAGAAGCTGAGCGAGCAGGAGGTGCAGGCGCTGTCGAGCTACCTGCAGGGCCTGCACAACAAGGCCGACGACGTGGCCGTTGCCACCGCGCCGGCACAACCGGCTGCCGCCCCCTGACCACCACTGGTCGGCCCGGGTCGCCACGCCGGCCCGCGGCTGCGGTATGTTTCCTTCACGCCGGCGACCGCGCCGGCGTTGCTTTTTTCAACGGAGATGCGTGTCGATGAGGTTGATTTCCCGCCTGCTGTTGTCTTTGCTGGTGCTGCTGCCGCTGGTAGCCTGCGCCGCCACCCCCGCCAATGCCCCGCTGGTCGAAGGCAAGGACTACGAGCGCATCGCCCAGCCGGGCCCGTTCCAGCCGCTGGCCGGCAAGATCGAGGTGGTCGAGGTCTTCGGCTACACCTGCCCGCACTGCGCCCGTTTCGAACCGCAGCTGGAAGCCTGGGCAGCCAAGCTGCCGGCCGATGTGCGCTTCACTCCGGTTCCGGCAGCCTTCGGCGGCGCCTGGGATGCCTGGGCACTGGCCTACTACGCCGCCGACGAAGTCGGCGTGGCCAAGCGCAGCCATGCCGCCGTGTTCAAGGCCCTGCACCAGGACGGCTCGCTGCCGATGCAGAACGTCTCGGCCGATGAGCTCGCCACCTTCTACAAGGCCTACGGCGTGACCCCGGACCGTTACCTGCAGGCCCTGCGCGGCGATGCCGTACAGAAGAAGGTCGATGCCGCCCGCGCGTTCGCCCAGCGCACCAAGATCCCCGGGACCCCGGCGCTGATCATCAACGGCCAGTACCTGGTCCGTGGCGACAGCTTCGACGACCAGCTGCGCATCGCCTCGGCGCTGATCGCCCAGGCCCGCGTCGCCCGCGGCCGCTGAACCAACACCCACCACCGACACGGCGCTGTCGCCGCCGCGTGTCATCATTTCCCCCTGGCCGGCGCATGACGCCGGCCCCACCTTTCCAGATGCTGGAGACGTTTCCATGAAGATCCGTTACGCCCTCGCCCTCGCAGCGCTGCTGCCGATCCTGGCGGCCTGCAAGGCCGACGACGGCAGCACCAACACCACCGCAGCCCCGGCTGAGCCGACCGCCGCTCCGGCGACCACCGAACCGGCCGCTCCGGCCGCTGGCAGCGAAGGCGCCGCCCCGGCCGCTGCCGAAGGCGAGAAGGCCGCGGCTGAAGCCGCCCCGGCCGCTGCACCGGCCCCGACCACCACCGCACTGACCGGCCCGGCCCCGGTGGAAGGCGCCGACTACCAGGTGATCCCGAACGGCCAGCCGTTCCAGCCGGCCGCCGGCAAGATCGAAGTGACCGAGATCTTCGGCTATGTCTGCCCGGCCTGCGCCGCGTTCCAGCCGCTGGTCGGCCCGTGGAAGGCCGGCCTGCCGAGCGACGTGAACTTCGTCTACGTGCCGGCCATGTTCGGCGGTACCTGGGACAACTACGCCCGTGCCTTCTACGCCGCGCAGACCCTGGGCGTGCAGGAGAAGACCCACGAAGCCCTGTACGCTGCCATCCATTCGCAGAAGACCCTGAAGGGCGAGCGCGGCACCGATTCGGTTGACGACATCGCCAAGTTCTACGGTGCCTACGGCGTGGATCCCAAGCAGTTCGCCGCCACCATGGGCAGCTTCGCGGTGAATGCCAAGACCAACTCGGCCAAGCAGTTCGCCCAGCGCAGCCAGATCAGCGGCACCCCGTCGATCATCGTCAACGGCAAGTACCTGGTGAAGGGCAAGAGCTTCCCGGACATGCTGCGCATTGCCGACCACCTGATCGCCCGCGAACGCGGTGCGGCCCAGGCTCACTGATCCAAGAGAAGCGTTTCCCGGCCGTGAATTCCCCCCGTACACGGACCCTGCGCTTGCTGACGGCCAACATCCAGGCCGGCTCAAGTACCCGCCGCTACAGCGACTATGTGACCCGCAGCTGGTCACATGCGCTGCCGGCGGGCCGCAAGCGCAGCAGCCTGGACGCGATCGCCACCCTGGCGCGCGAACATGACATCGTCGGCCTGCAGGAGGCCGACCCGGGCAGCCTGCGCTCGGGCTTCACCAACCAGACCCACTACCTGGCCCAGCGTGCCGGCTTCAACTACTGGAGCCACCAGCCGAACCGGCGCATGGGCGGGGTCGCCTCCAGCGCCAACGGCCTGCTGAGCAAGCTGGAACCGGTGGAAGTGCAGGATCACGCCCTGCCCGGCCGCATCGGCGGGCGCGGCGTGCTGCTGGCCAAGTTCGGCGACGGCGCCGATGGCCTGGCGGTAGCGGTAGCCCATCTGTCGCTGGGCGCGGGTTCGCGGATGTCGCAGCTGGGCTTCATCGCCGAGCTGCTGTCCGACCATCCCAATGCGGTGCTGATGGGTGACTTCAACTGCCTGGCCGAACGCCCGGAAATGCAGGTGCTGTACCAGAAGACCCGGCTGCAGCCCCCCGGCTGCATCGTGCCGACCTTCCCCAGTTGGCGCCCCGATCGCGCCATCGACCACATCCTGGTCAGCAGCGGCCTGCAGACCCGCACCGTGGAAGCCGTACCGGCCGCGTTCTCCGATCACCTCGCCCTGGCGATGCAGATCGACGTCCCGGCCGACGCCCTGCGCTGACCGCTCCTGGTGGGTGCCAACCTTGGTTGGCACGCTCTCCGCCGGGCATGGCCCGGCGCTACCCCGCCTGCACCACCGGCACCTTCAGCCGCCGCGCGGTCATCGTGCTGCCCACCGAGGCCAGCACCGTGCAGCCGATCGCCAGCCACTGCAATCCATGCAGGTGCTCGTGCAGCAGCAGCATCGCCCACAGCGCGGCCACTGCCGGCTCCATGCTGATCAGGATGCCGAAGGTCTCCTTGGGCAGGCGCTTGAGCGCCATCATCTCCAGCGACATCGGGATCGCGCTGGAGACCAGCGCTACCAGCAGGCCCGCCGCCAGGATCTTCGGATCGAGCAGTGCGGCGCCGGCATGCACCACGCCCACCGGCACCACCACCAGCGACGCCGCCAGCAGCCCCAGCGACACCGAATGCCCGGCGTGCAGATGGCCGGCACGCTTGCCGAACACGATGTACAGGCCCCAGCACGCCGCCGCACCCATGGCATACAGCACGCCGGCCGGATCCAGCGCCGGGCCGCCACCGATCGGCAACAGCAACAGCAGCCCCACCGCCGCGCAGCCCACCCACAGGAAGTCGATCGGTCGCCGTGATGACAGCATCGCCACCGTCAGCGGCCCGGTGAACTCGATGGCCACCGCGATACCGAAGGGAATCGTGCGCAGGGCCATGTAGAACAGCAGGTTCATCAGGCCCAGGGTGAGCCCGTAGCGCAGGATGGTGATCGCATCCACGCGGCTGGTCTTCCAGCGCCATGGCCGCCAGAACAGCAGCAGCAACAGCGCCGAAAAGCCCACGCGCAGCGCGCTGGTGCCCTGGGCACCGATCAGCGGGAACAGGTGTTTTGCGTAGGAGGTGCCGATGGCCAGCGAGGTGACCGAGCCGAGCACCGCCAGCGCCGGCAACATCGGCGCGAATCGTGAAGTCTGCATGCGCAAAGTCTATTGCGCCGGTGCCGAGCACTTGGCTCAATTGACGGCCCGTTCGTGCAACTTCTGCTCGCCATGGCCACCGCCCCCGTGCTCGACAGCTTCGACTGCGCCATCCTCGACCTGCTGCAGCGGGACAACACCCTGCCGCAGCGCGAAATCGCCGAGGCCGTGCACCTGTCCACCCCGGCCGTGCAGCGCCGCATCAAGCGCCTGCAGGACAGCGGCGTGATCGCGGCCAATGTGGCCGTGGTCGCTGCGGCGAAGGTCGGGCGGCCGCTGACCATCATCGTCGAGGTGCGCGTGGTCAGCGAGCAGCGCGAACGCGTGGCGCCGTTCAAGCGTCGCGTGCAGGACGACCCGGCCGTGCAGCAGTGCTACTCGATCACCGGCGATGGCGATTTCCTGCTGCTGCTTTCGGCGGCGTCGATGGAGGAGTATGAGGCGATCACCGAGCGCTTGTTCGGTGGCGATGACAACATCGAGCGCTTCCGTACCTCGGTGGCACTGGGCACCTTGAAGCGGAGTTTCGAGGTCCCGCTGGCACCGGTTCTGTAGCGTCGAGCCATGCTCGACTGCGTTTTTACCGCAAAGCAACAGCCGTCGAGCATGGCTCGACGCTACAGTCGGAGACCATGAGCACTCCGTCCTCTCCTGCCGGTCGCCTGCGCCGCTGGCTGCTGCGCGGCCTGTGGCTGGCCATTGCCGTCGTTGCCGCGATGGCGCTGTGGAACAGCCCATGGGCGGCCACGCCGAGGATGCTGTGGACACTCTCGCGCATGCCGCCGGCCACCGAACTCCCGGTGCCGGTGGAGGGTGTGCGCCCCCGCCAGATCGCCGATACCTTCGGCGCGCCGCGCGGCCGCGACCGCTCCCACGCCGGCATCGATATCTTCGCCCAGCGCGGCACGCCGGTGCGCAGCGTCACTGCCGGCGTCATCGCGGATGTCAGCGAACGCGGCCTCGGTGGTCGCCAGGTCTGGGTGATCGGGCCCGGGCGGGAACGCTACTACTACGCGCATCTGGAAGGCTGGGCCGAGGGCCTGGCGCGCGGCCAGGTGGTGCAGGCCGGTGACCTGCTCGGCCACGTGGGCGACAGCGGCAATGCCAAGGGCACGCCGCCGCATCTGCACTGGGGCATCTACGGCACGAACGGCCCCCGCGACCCGTTGCCGTTGCTGCGCTGATCGCCACGGCGCACCCGCGCACCGAACCGTTCATGATTTGTAAATAGGAATAGTTCGTATTACCATTTCTTTCGTTTCCGGTGGTGCCAGGACGGCCTGCCCGCCCTTCCCCTACCCGTAGCGCCTCGCCTCCTGGATGCCGGCCGAACGCGCGTGCTCGTCCAGGACCCCCATGACCCGTCCCGCCTTCCGTACCCTGCAGCCGCAGCGGCTGTCCGTTGCCGTGCTTGCCGTTCTTTGCGCCGTGGCCCCAGCCGCCTTCGCCGACACCGCCGCCGATCCGACCACGCTGGACAAGGTGGTGGTCAAGGGCGAACGTGCCGAAGGCTATTCGGTGCGCCGCACCTCGGCCGGTACCCGCTTCGATCTGGCACCGCGCGAGATCCCGCAGTCGGTCAGCATCATCAGCCACCAGCGCATCGAAGATCAGAAGCTGGACGACATCATCGACGTGCTGGCCAACACCACCGGCGTGACCAGCACCCAGTCCGACAGCGAGCGCACCGAGTTCTACGCGCGTGGCTTCTACATCGATGCCTACCAGTTCGATGGCCTGCCGACGCAGATGGTGCAGAACTGGAGCTACGGCGATTCCGGCCTCGATCTTGCGCTGTACGACCGCGTGGAAGTGGTACGCGGCGCTACCGGCCTGCTCAGCGGTGCCGGCAATCCGTCCGCCTCGGTGAACCTCATCCGCAAACACGCCGACAACGCAGAACTGACCGGCAGCATCTCGGTGAACGTCGGCAGTTGGGGCCGCACCCGCACCACCGTGGACGTGGGCACCGCGCTGAACGCCAGTGGCACGGTGCGCGGCCGGGTGATCGGCAGCTACCTGGACACCGATGGTCAGATGGACCGCTACAACCAGCGCAAGACGCTGGGTTATGCCGTCATCGACGCCGACCTGACCCCGGACACGCAGCTCAGCGTGGGCTACGACTACCAGCAGAAGCGCGCCAACGGCGCGACCTGGGGCGGCTTCCCGATGTGGTACGCCGATGGCAGCCCGACCAACTATCCGACCTCGTTCAATCCGTCGCCGGACTGGACCTACTGGGACACCACCAGCAAGCGTGCGTTCGCCACCCTGCAGCATGCCTTCAGCAACGGCTGGAAGTTCAAGATCGGCGCCACCCACGACCGCACCAAGGCCGACGACAAGCTGTTCTATCCGGCCTACACCGCGTTCAACAAGACCACGGGCGCCGGCATCACGCCGATGGCCGGCTTCTACAACACCGAGCGCAAGGTTGATGGCATCGATGGCTACATCGATGGGCCGTTCCAGCTGTTCGGACGCGAGCACCAGTTCATGGCCGGCCTGAGCTACAACAAGCGTGAGTTCGCCAACTATGGTGATTTCCAGCCTGACTTCAACGATCCGAATGCACAGTACCTGCCGCTGGCCAGCTACTTCGGCTGGACCGGTGATTTCCCGCAGCCGAACTGGCGACCGCTGAAGCTTGCCAGCCAGGGCACCATCACCCAGAAGGCCGGCTATGCCGCCGCACGCCTGTCGCTGGCCGATCCACTGAAGCTGATCATCGGTGCGCGCTACACCGACTGGAAGAGCGAAGACGAAGGCAACGACCGCTCGCACAAAGTGACCACGCCGTATGCCGGCCTGGTCTACGACATCAACGATACCTACTCCGCCTACGCCAGCTATACCGAGATCTTCCAGCCGCAGACGCTGCGCAACAAGCAGGGCAGCTACCTCGATCCGGTCGATGGCAAGAGCTACGAAGTCGGCGTCAAGGGCGCGTGGTTCGACAACCGGCTGAATGCATCCGTGGCAGTGTTCCGCATCGAGCAGGACAACGTTGGCCAGGAAACCATGGACAAGGTCGACGGGCAAATGAACGAGACCGCCTACATCGCTGCACGTGGCACCGTCAGCCGCGGCTTCGAGTTCGAAGTGAACGGCGAACTGGCACCGGGCTGGAACGCGACCTTCGGTGCTTCACGTTACGTGGCCAAGGACATCAACGGCGCCGACATCAACACCAACCTGCCGCAGACCGCGCTGAAGCTGTTCACCAGCTACACCCCGCAATCGCTGCAGGAACTGACCGTCGGCGGCGGTGCCAACTGGCAGAACCGCATCTACTACGCTGCGCCGGTAGTGGGCCGTTTCGAACAGGAAGGCTACGCGCTGGTCAGTGCCTTCGTGCGCTACCGCATCTCGCCGGAGTTCAGCGTGCAGGCCAACCTCAACAACCTGCTGGACAAGAAGTACTACTCGCAGATCACCGGCTACGGTGCCTACGGCGACGGCCGCAATGGCTCGCTGACGTTCACCTGGGCGTTCTGATCCAACCGGCCTTGTAGCGTCGAGCCATGCTCGACTCGATCACACGGGGTCGTCGAGCACGGCTCGACACCACAACGGGGGCGCTCGGCGCCCCCGTTGCCGCGCTGACCTTGCAGGTGTAGCGTCGCGCAGACGGATACCTCGCGCCTTCCCCCTCAAGGACGACCGGCCATGCGCACCCGCACGAAACTCGCTGTCTCGCTCGTGGCCCTGTTCTCTTCGCTGCCGCTGATGGTCGCTACAGGCAATGGCTACTTCATCCTGCTTCTGCTGATCGGCCTGCCCGCAGCGATCCTGTTCTGGTTCGATCTGGGCCGTGAACTGCGCGCCATCCCCACTCCCACCCGCTCCGAGCGCGCGCTGGGATTGGCAATGGGCATTCCACAGGTGCTGTTCGGACTGTTGTGCGCGGGGATCGGCCTGATCCTGGTGGCCTGGATCCTGTACAACCTGCTGGTTGAATCCCTGCCACAGTTCCGCATTCCCTCACTGCCCGCCTTCGCGGTCGGGCCGATGATGATCGTGGCCGGACTGGGATGGGCACGCACCGCGTTCCGCCGTGCCAGCCTTGAACAGGATGACCCGGAACAGGACATTCCGGATTGACCACCTTCATGGAGTCGAGCATGGCTCGACGCTGCAACGGCGCCGGGCGGAGCCCGGCGCCGTCCCTTCATCAGAAACGCAGGTCCGCGCGCAGGTACCAGTAGCGGCCACGCGGGATGTCGTAGGTCGAAGCGTCGTAACCGTTCAACGAGCACGACAGGCAGATCGGCGGATCCTTGTCGAACACGTTGTTCAGGCCAGCGGTCAGCTGCAGCCCCTTCATCCAGTCGATCTTGTAGCCCACCTGCATGTCATGGAAGGTGGTGGCCGACAGCGTATTGGTGCCTGCGGCCTGGTTGCTGCAGACCGGGAATACAGAGGCGTCACCGCAGTTCTCGGTCAATTCGGAGATATGCCGAACGGTCCAGTTGGCACTCCAACGGTCCAGCGTCCAGCCGATGCTGGCATTGCTGGTCCATTCCGGAATCGAGCTGTCGGCCACTTCCACGCCCGGCTTCTGCGGCTGCTTCTGGCCCGCCGCACCGGTGGCCTCGTAGCGGCCGACGAACGTGTTCTTCCAGCCCAGTTTGAACTGGCCGATCGAGCTCTGCGGCAACGTCCAGAACAGATCCACGTCCCAGCCATCGGTCTTGATCGAGCCGAGATTGGTCAGGCGGTTGTTGAAGCTGCTCACTGCACCGGTATTGGCGCGGGTGATGCCATCGCAGTAGATCGGATCCAGCGTTTCCACGCACAGGTCCAGCTGGGTCTGCGCGTTGATTGCCTGGATCGCGCCATCGATGGCATGGCGATAGAAGGTCACCTCCACGTCGAAGCGCTCGGACCACGAGGTGTTGTTGCCAAACCACGGGCTCCACACGAATCCGGCACTGAAACTGCGCGAGCGCTCCGGATCCAGCTCGCGGTTGCCGCCGGTGGTCACCGAGATCTGCGAGTTGGCCTGCTGGAAGCCGGCCGGCACGCCCAGCGCGGCACAGTTGGCGGCGCTGCCGCGCGGCGGCGTACCGCCCAGGCCCACCGAGCATGGATCGAACAACTGCAGGTCGGCACGCGCGGCCGAACCGTACAACTCACCGATCGACGGTGCACGGAAGCCCTCGGCATAGGTCGTGCGCAGCACGAAATCGTCGGTCACCTGCCAACGCAGGCCGTACTTGGGCGTGAACTCGCCACCGAAGGTGGAGTAGTCCGAATAGCGGCCGGCCAGGCTCAGGTCCAGCTTCTTGCCGAATGAAGAGTCGGCGAAGATCGGCACGCTCAACTCCAGGTAGGCCTCGTTGACGTCATACGAGCCGGACGTCGGCTGCGAAGGCACGCCGTTGTAGTGGCCCGCCACCGTCAGCGGATCGGGCTGGTACGAACCCTCGTACTTGCGATACTCGAAGCCGGTAGCGAACGACACCGGGCCGGCCGGCAGCGTGAACAGGTCGCTGGACAGGTTGGCGGTGAACAGGCTCAGCTCGTTCTGGCTGCGGTCACGCACCACCGGCTGGATCCACTTCAGCATGTCCGGAGTGATCGAACCGGCACCGCCGAAGATGTTCAGCGGCACGCAGCCCGGCGTCGCCGCACAGACGGACGGATCGCCCAGCGCCATGTTGACGTTGTAGATGTTGTAGCTGCCGTAGTTGGTCTGTTCGGCCTTGTTCTTGCTGTACATGCCGTTGACGTCCCAGTACCAGCTGCGGTCAGCCGCCTGGAAGTTGCCGACGAAGCCGGTGGCGAAATACGTGGTGTCCACTTCCTGCTTGAACACGCGCGCGCCGCCTTCTACTGGACGGCGACCGATCAGGCTCAGGTTGTCACCCGAGACCAGGTCGAAGCCGAACGGGTTGTACGGGTTGAGCGCAGACACGGTGATGTTGTCGGCCAGCGGATTGCCGGTGGCGCCATCGGGACCGAAGAACAGCGGCTCCGGGCCGGCCTGGTTGGTCGACTCACGGCGGTTGCCCAGTGCCTTGACGTACCACTGCACGTTGTCGGTGATGTCGAAGCGGAACTGACCGAACAGGCCTTTACGCTCCGACGGTGTCAGCACCATGTTGTATTCGGCGAAGTTGAAGCGATCAGCACTGGTGAAGCAGTGATAGTCATCGGTGCGCGCGCAGCCGGCACTGCCGTCGTAGCGCGGGTTGCTCACGCCGGTATTGGGCACGATGTTCTGCACCGCACCGGTGTTCGGATCGGTGAACATGAAGCGGCCCTGCGGAATGCCACCGCTGCCGAAGGCCAGGCCGGTGCCGGGAATCGGGAAGCGCGACTGCTCGCGGTCCTTGGCGAACACCGGATCCTGCTTGGTCCAGCTGGCGCCGAGGAACAGGCTGAAGCGATCACCGCTCTTGCCCCAGGCCAGGTCCACGCCCTTCTGCGTGCCATCGCCCTTGCTGTACTCGCCGTAGTTCAGGGTCACCTGGCCGCCATCGAAATCACGACGGGTGATGATGTTGACCACGCCGGCAATGGCATCGGAGCCGTACAGCGACGACGCGCCATCTTCGAGCACTTCGATGCGCTCGACGATGGCCAGCGGAATGGTGTTGAGGTCGGTGGCCGAGCCCACACCGGAGGCGGACGACTCATTGACCCAGCGGATGCCGTCAACCAGCACCAGCACGCGCTTGGCGCCCAGATGGCGCAGGTCCACCTGCGCCGAGCCAGCACCTACACCACTGCCATCGGGCGGGAAGCCGAAGTTGCCGGACGAATTGAACTTGGCATTGAGCGCGGAACCGGAACCGGTGAGCTGCTGCAGCACTTCGCCGATCGAGGTCAGGCCGGTGCGTTCGATATCACCGCGGGTCAGCGTCTGGATCGGCACCTGGCCTTCGACTTCAGCGCGCTTGATGCGGGTACCGGTGACTTCCACCGCATCGAGGTTGGTGGTGGATTGTGCAGCGGCACCCAACGGTGCCAGGGTCATCACGCACAGCGCGACGGCAACCGCCAAAGGGCGGTGGTGCAGGTGATTCATTCGCTCTCTCTCCAAAGGAATGTCGGGACATGGGCTGCCGCACTCCCTCCCTGCATGGCGGCGCCGTCTCCTTTGTAAACAAGTGGTAAAAATCGCGGCGTGATGATCGACACTCTTTCACGCGGAATTGACGCAATTGCAGGCCGATTGCGTCAGATGGCTGCAGGTTATGACCGGACGATATTGTTCACGACAGGCAGCCTTGATGCCGGCTGCGACAGCGCACGCCGGGGGCTGCCACATTCATGGAAAAGGTCTTTGCCGGACCGTTTCAGGAATAGTTTGAAATTCCCTCTTTCAGAAGGCGCCGCTAGTCGATCCAGCGCAGACTCGCACCTCCAGCCATTCGCGGGAGGGTCGATCATGAAAGCGGTGAGTGCGGTGCTGGGTGTCACGACGGTGATGACGCTGCTTTTTTCCCTGGCGGGCGAATCGAGAGCAGGCGGTGTGATCGAGTGCAACAACTGCCCCTCTCCCAGCGATGCGGCCTTGGCCTCGGGAGAGGGATTGACGGTTGTGGTGGATTTCGAGAGAGCCGAGTTGACTGCTTTCGACGTTGAACGTGCCGCTGGGACCGGAAGGTGGCGAGCACATCCAACCCCGGTTCCAGCGCAGATTGAAATGGCCTTTCTGCGGATCCTGGATGCGACGCTGTCAGCAGGGGAAGCGCCGCTCATGCAGCAATCACCGCATGAGCGGCAGTGAGACATCGCACTACCGCACGAACGCAATGCGCTCCATGCCGGTCGCCTCGGCTGCGGCCAGAATCCTCGCCATGCCTTCGTATTCGGCCGCCGGATCGGTGGCGATACGCAGCTCCGGCAGGTTGCCGGCATGTTCGCCCGCCTGTGCCTGCAGGCGCGCCTGCAGCTCACTGATCACCATCGGCTGGCCATTCCAGCTGAGCTGGTTGGCAGCGTCCAGGCGCAGCTCGATCGGCGGTGGCGGTTCGGGACGGTCGACCACGCGATCGGTGGCCTGTGGCAACTGCACGGCTATCGGCCGGGCCACGATCGGCGCGGTCACGATGAAGATGATCAACAGCACCAGCATCACATCCACCAGTGGCGTGACATTGATGTCCGCCAGCGGGCCGCTTCTTCCTGCGCTACTGAACGCCATGTGCCGCTCCCTGCAGCCGGGCCGTTCGCCCAAGCTCGACACTACGTCGCCCGCAGGCTCGCGAGGCAGTGCCTGCAGCACGAGCATTCAGCTGCCGTTGCCGACCCATCGCGTGCACGCAATGCGAAACTGAATTCAGCCATTGCCCGCTATGCTGCCCGCCATGACCCGACGCTCTTCGACCGCCCTGTCCCTGCTGCCCTTGGCCACCACGCTGCTGATCGGCTGCGCCAATGCCCAGTCCCTCGACGCCCAGAACGCGCAGCTGAAGGCCGCGATCGCTGCCGCCGAACGCGGCCAGTTCGATCCCGGCCAAGCCGCCGCACTCAGCCGCCATCCTGCATACGGCTGGCTGGAGTACGCCAACCTGCGCCGCAACATCGACACCGTCGATACCGCGCAGGCGCAGGCCTTCCTCAAGCGCTACGACGGCCAGGCCGTGGCTACCACCTTCCGCAGCGTGTGGCTGCCCTCGGTCGCACGCCGCCAGGACTGGCCGACCCTGCTCGCCAACTGGGCGCCCACCGACAACGCCGGCCTGCGCTGTGCGCAGCTGACCGCGCGCCAGGTGACCGGCAAGGTTGATCCGCAGTGGATCAGCGAAGCGCAGGATCTGTGGCGCAAGAACGGCAAGTCGCTGCCGGACGGCTGTGATGCCGTTTTCGCCGTGCTGCAGGCGCAGGGTGGTCTGAGCGACGCGCTGCGCTGGGAACGCATCGATGCCGCCGCCGACGCCCAGCAACCCGCTGTGATGCGCAGCGCCGCACGTGGCCTGCCTGCCACCGACCTGGCGCTGGCCAACAATTACGCCGCCTTTGTCGACAAGCCCAATGCCAGCGCATTGAACTGGCCGCGCAACGAGCGCAGCCGGCGCATCGCCACTGATGGCCTGGCCAAGCTGGCCAAGGCCGATCCCGGCGCCACCGAACAGCAGCTGCCGCAGTACGCGCAGGCACTGGGCCTGAGTGCCGACCAGCAGGGCCAGGTGCTGTACCAGATCGCACTGTGGACGGTGGCGTCCTACCTGCCCGATTCGGCGCGCCGTCTCAATGCGGTGCCGGAATCGGCGCACGACGAACGCCTGCACGAATGGCGCGTGCGCGAAGCGATGTCGCGCGGCGACTGGCCGGCAGCGCTGACCGCGATCCGCAAGATGGGCAGCAAGCAGCGCAGCGACCCGCGCTGGCGCTACTTCGAAGGCCGCATGCTGGAGAAGACCGGCCAGGCCCAACAGGCGCAGCCGCTGTTCCGCGAGGCCGCGCGCGCACCGACCTTCCATGGTTTCCTCGCCGCCGACAAACTGCAGCAGGGCTACACGCTGTGCCCGTGGAAGCCGAACGACAGCGCGCAGGCACAAGCGGTGATCGCGCGCGACCCAGCCATCCAGCGCGCGATGGCGCTGTACCAGATCGATCGCGCCGGCTGGGCCGTGGCCGAATGGAACAGCGCGCTGTCGCGCTTCGATGACACCCAGCGCCGCCTCGCCGTTCGCGTGGCGCAGGACAATGGCTGGTTCGACCGCGCCGTGTTCGCACTCGGCAAGCAGCCGCAGGAACAGCGCCTGTACGACCTGCGTTTCCCGCTGCACCACGACGCCACCATCCGCCGCGAATCGGCACGCAACGCGATCGATCCGGCCTGGGTGGCGGCAGAGATCCGCGCCGAGAGCACCTTCACCCCGCGCGCGCGCTCGCCTGCCAACGCCATGGGCCTGATGCAGGTGCTGCCGGCCACCGGTGCCGGCGTGGCCAAGTCGATCGGCCTGACCGGCTACGGCGGCGCCGACAGCCTGTACGACCCGGACACCAACATCGCCATCGGTACCGCCTATCTGCGCCAGCTGATGAACAAGTACGACGGTCTGCCGTACGTGACCATCGCCGCCTACAACGCCGGCCCGACCCCGACCGCGCGTTGGCAGGGCCAGCGCCCGGGTTATGACCCGGACCTGTGGATCGAGACCATCAGCTACAAGGAAACCCGCGAGTACGTCGCGCGCGTGCTGGCCTTCAGCGTGATCTACGACTGGCGCCTCAATGGTGATGCGCTGCCTCTGAGCGACCGTCTGATGGGCCGCCTGGTGGACAAGCGCAAGAGCTTCAGCTGCGCCGCCAACGCTGACCAGGGCGGCGATTGATCGCACTGCGGTCGTGCCGGCCGCTGGCCGGCTTCGGCCATTATCCAAGGGTTGCCGGCCAGCGGCCGGCACTACCCGGCATCCGTTTCCCGGGGAGGGGAAAGCGATGAGCCTGCTGGCCTGGATCGGGATGTTCGCCGCCTGGAGCCTGTTCGCCACCTGGGTATTGCGCTGGGGTGGCGCGGCCTGGATGGAAGGCTGGAAGTCGCTGGCCTTCGTCGACAGCTGGGGCAGCCTGTGGGACGAAGCGCAGATCAAGCTCTACTTCCTCTGCCTGTGGATCGTCTACGGGCTGTGGTTCCTGGCTGGCCTGTTCGTGCCGGAGTGGCGCGGCCTGCCGTGATGCCGCTGCGTCGGTAGTGCCGGGCATGCGATCATCCCCCCATGAAGATCTATCTTGTCGGCGGCGCCGTACGCGACCGCCTGCTGCAACGCCCTGCCGGCGACCGCGACTGGGTGGTGGTCGGTGCCACGCCCGCGCAGATGGAAGCGCAGGGCTACACCGCCGTCGGCCGCGATTTCCCGGTGTTCCTGCATCCGAAGACGGGTGAGGAGTACGCGCTGGCGCGCACCGAGCGCAAATCCGGCCGCGGCTATCGCGGCTTCTTGGTCGACGCCGATCCGGCGGTGACGCTGGAAGAGGACCTGCAGCGCCGCGACTTCACCATCAACGCGATCGCCTGCGATGAGGAGACCGGCACGCTGGTCGATCCTTACGGTGGCGTTCGCGATCTTGAGCAGCGCGTGTTGCGCCACGTCGGCCCTGCGTTCGTGGAAGATCCACTGCGCGTACTGCGCGCGGCGCGCTTCATGGCGCGCTTCGCGCCACTGGGCTTCACCGTCGCCGAAGAGACCATGGCGCTGATGCGCGAGGTCGCCGCCAGTGGCGAGCTGGACGCGCTGGTGCCGGAACGCGTCTGGCAGGAACTGCGCAAGGCGCTGGTCAGTGAACGGCCCTCCGCCTTCCTGCGCACGCTGCACGCTGCGCATGCGTTGGGCCCGATCCTGCCCGAGCTGGAAGCGCTGTATGGCGTGCCGCAGCGTGCCGAATTCCATCCGGAAGTCGACACCGGCATCCACCAGGAAATGGTCAGCGACATGGCCGCGAAACTGGCACCGGGTGATGACCTGGTCGGCTTCGCTGCCCTCACCCACGACCTCGGCAAGGGCCTGACCCCGCCGGAGGAATGGCCACGCCACATCATGCACGAGCAGCGCGGCATCAAACCGCTGAAGGCATTGTGCGCGCGGTTGAAGATTCCCACCGAGCACCAGCAGCTGGCCGAAGCGGTCTGCCGCGAGCACTTGAACCTGCACCGCATCGACGAACTGCGCGATGCCACTGTGCTGGAACTGCTGGGCCGCTGCGATGCGCTGCGCAGGCCAGAGCGCGTGGCTCGTATCGCGCTGTGCTGCGAGGCCGACAAGCGCGGTCGGCTCGGTTTCGAGGATGCCGACTACCCACAGGGCGAAACGCTCAAGCGCCTGCACCAGGCGGCGCTGTCAGTGCAGGCGCGGGATCTGGATACCACGCATCTGAAGGGCCCGGCCATCGGCGAAGCACTGGCCAAGGCGCGGGTGAAAGCCATCGCCGCCGCCCGATGAAGCCCTGGTAGTGCCGGCCGCTGGCCGGCACCCAGACAATCCCTGGATTCAGTGCGCCATGCCGCGGGTGATCGCCGCCGCACGCTGCTTCAGCTGGGCCACGGCATCGGGAATCATCTCCATGCCCACGTCCAGGCCCGGGTTCAGCACCAGGCCGACGCCGTCGCCGATACCGGCCAACAGCGCGTGCACCGCGATCGGCATGGCATGCGCAAACTGCGGCAGCTGCTCGTGCCACAGGCCGGCGCGCTCGGGGGCGGTGAACACCGCGAACATCGGCTCGCCGCTCTCGCTGGTCAGCACCAGCGGCGAGATGCTCTCGTCCCAGGCGCCATCTTCGCCGATGGCCTTGTCCAGCAGCACGAACGCCGTCGAGGTCAGCAGGCCGTCGAGGAACTGCGCTGCGGTCAGCGTGCCGTCCTGGGCCTGCAGCAGGCGCACCTCGAGGTCGTTGAGGGGTTCGAACGGGGTGTCGTGGTCCATGGTCGGTTCCGGTACGTGATTGCAGGGCAGACTTTAACAGGCCCGCTCCTCAACCGAGGAATCCATGACGCCACAGCCAGCCCAGCGCCGCCAGACCGGCCACCACTACCAGCATCAGCGGCAGGCCGAAGCGGTGCCGCCACGGGATCGGCACCCCGCCCAGCTGCTGGTCCATGGTGTCGGTGTCCAGCACCCAGCCGTGCCCGCACCGGCTGCAGGCCAGCTCGTAGCGGCGATGGTAGGTGAGGCCGAACAGCAGGTCGATGCGCGCCATCTTGTAGCGCAGCTGGGGCGCGAACCCGGTTTCCGTCTGGCAGCGCAGGCAGTGGTGGGCTTCGGTCGGGCCGACCACCATCACCCGTTCCTGCTGGCCGATCAGGATCATGGATCAGCGGCCCTGGCAGGCGGGTTGGGCCAGCAGCCAGGCTTGGGCGGCGGCAAGGGTGGCGGCATCACCCTCGATGCGCTGGTCGGGCTCGATCTTCAACCCATCACCACGATCATTGCGGTCGCGCATCACGGTGGTGGTCAACAACAGGCGGCTGCCATCGGCCAGTGTGCGCACGTTTTTGCCAGTCGAGACCCCTGCCGTCGGCTGGCCGAAGCTGCGCGTCTGCGCGCGGCCACGCCACGCCAGCGCCGAGGCCTCGCCCGAACTGCCGGTACGCTGTCCGAACAGCACCGCCACCGGCGCGCCAGGCTGCCGCAGCACATAGCCGGTCTGGCCGAAGTCCAGCACCGGCTTGCCTGCACGCTGCACGGCGGTCGCGGTCAACGTCCAGCGCTCCGGCCCCTGTGCGGTTTCGAACGACCCCACATCTTCGTTGTTCACCACCGAGGTGCGCAGCAGCGGTGCCATGCCCAGCAGCATCGGCCACATGTTGCCACCGCTGTTGTCACGCAGGTCGACGATCCAGCCACAGCGCATGCCGTCGTCCTTGCTGCGGATGACCTGCTGCCACCGCGCGGCGCGCTGGATGTTCTGGCGGAACGCTTCCTGTGGCGTCGCGCCGGGCGTGGAGGCATATCCCTCGATGACCAACCAGCCGATGCGCGCATCCACCGCATCGGCGGCCTTGGCCCTTTCCACGGCGGCGGCGCCGACCTGCTGCGCGCGCGCAAGGGATTCGCTCTGGCGCTGGGTCGTCGTCCATACGCCATGATTGCCCGTGCTGACCGCAATGGCTTCGCGCAGCAACGCCAGCCGCTTCACGGGGTCACCCTGCACCGATTGCAGTCGTGTGCGGGTGCCAGGCCAGTCCACCCGGTCGCGATACAGCGCCTGCCGTTCAAGCAGGTTGAGGATCTCGGCCTCCGCCTCCGGCGAGGGCACCTCGATTGCCTTGGGCGTATCGGCCATGGCGTTGGCAGCCACCAGCGCGATCACCAGCGCACCAATGCGACGCACTCCCTTGCGAACCTGCATGTGACGTTTCCTTGTCGTTGAGGCAGGCGCACAGCATAGCCCGCAGGTGATGGCTTTCGCCATGCGCGGACTGTCGTATCTGGCCCCGCCGCGGATTGCAGCAAGACAGCTTGCACGCGATCAGTAGATTGCAACTTTGCCCATGTCATCGCCACCTAGAACGCGAGAAGGTTGCCTCCGTCGGCGCCTCCTGCGCTGGCCGGGATTGGCGTCCTGAATGAAGCTACCTGAAGTCGGGCTTGCGACCATGTCGCGGGCTCGAATAATGCACCGTCCGTCGTCCTGCGGCGGGCGGTGCGTGGGGATCCTTCCGATCCGCCGGCTTCGTTTCCTTTGGGTAGCTTCACCGGCACGCCAACCCGCACCGCCCGCCACCTTGCATCCCTGCAGGTGGCCCAGCCTTGTGAGGTTGCTGACATGACCACGCTCTACCCCACCTACCCACGTCTGTATGTACTGCTCGGTGCCGCAATGCCCGGCCTGCAGCTCTCCAATGCCGCAGCCGAAGCGTTGGAAGATGCGCTCACAGAAGCCCATGAACACGCTCCGCCGCCGGCCTTCTTCGCCCGGTTGCACGGCATCGCGCAAAGCCACGCCGCCGATGGTCAGGTCTGGCGCGAACGGCAACTCAGCGATGTGCGTGGCCGGGAACTGGCGGAGGCGACGCGCTGCTTGGCAGCATTGTCTGTGTGCGGCGGGGTACTGCTGGCTGCACAGTCGGCGCGCGAGACGGACGATGCGCAGGCGCAGTGTCCGCCGCAGGTGGAGGAAGGCCTGCTGCACGCGGTAGTGGTGTTGGCCGATCATGCCAGCGCGCTGGTGGCGCCGGGTGCATGCGCGGGGTAATGGCACCGATGGATTCGTGCCGACCAAGGTCGACACCTCACAGAGCGGGTCATGAAATCCATACCCGGCGCTACCAGTCCGCGCGCAGGCCGATGTTGCCTTCGATGATGCGGCGCTTCTCGTTGCGGTCGCCGCCCAGCTCGCGCGTGTAGTCGGCAACGGCATAGGCGCTGATGGTCCGGTTGAAGCGCCCGACCACACCCACGCCGGCTTCCAGTGCGCGCGAGCGCTGCGAATTGATGATCGTGTCGTTGTCGAAGCCGACGCGATCCTCGCCGGAACGGCCATGCCAGTAGTTGAGCTTGAAGTACGGTTGCCAGCCGTTGTCGGCCAACTGGTAGTCGCCGGCCAGGCGCAGGCCGATGCGGCCGGTCCAGGCATTGTCGTTGTCGAAACGCGCGCTCGATACTTCATCGCGGCGGTCGTCCAGCGAGGTGCGCTGCCAGATCACCTGCACCTGCGGTTCCAGCCACCATGCGGACTGACCGAAGTACAGCAGCGGCTTGCCCGCCTCCACCGACACGCTGGTGCCATCGCCCTTGATCCCAAAGCCGAGCCCACGCGAGGAACGCACGCGGCCGTCGTAACGGCTCTGCATCGCCACCGCATCGATATAGCCACCGCTGCTGTCGGTGAACGTCCAGTACAGGCCCACATGCTTGTCGTCCAGGCGGCTCTGGCCTACCTGCACGTTCTCCCAGCCCAGTGCCAGGCCGGTGGTCTTGCCCTGCGCGCGGGTGCGGCCGACGAACACGCCGATCTGGTTGCGATGGTTGTCATTGGCCGTGGCCCACACATCGAGGCCGGCCTGCAGGCCCATCACATCGCCATCAAAGCCGGGCTGCGCATCCCCCTTCCAATGGATCTCGCTGCTCTGCCCCACCAGACGACCCCAGGCCGTGCGGAATGCGCCCTGGTTGTACAGCAGGCGCTGCTCGCCCTGCCGCTCATGGAACGTGCCGAGGCTGGCCAGCGAGGTCTCGCGCAGCAGCGGCGGCACCACGGCGTAGGTGGCGGTTTCCACGCGGTACAGCGGCACCACTGCGCCCTCGGCGGGGCGCGCGCCCGGCGTCGGCGGCGTACCGGTACCGGGCAGGCTGCCACCCGCCACCGGCACATCCGGCACCGCCGGATCACTGGGCGGCGCCACCGGCACGGGTTCCGGCGGCGGTGGTGGCGGCGCGGTCTCGCCTGCGGTCAGATCCGAATCGGTGGCGCCTTCGGGCGGCGGTGGCGGTGCCGGGGTGATCGGTGGTGGGGGTGCGACGGGCGGCGTCGGCGGCGGCGGCACGCCATTGATACCGCTTCCGTTGGGCGCCGGTGCAGGCCCGGCCACCACGGTCGAGCGCAGGTACCAGTTCTCGCTGGTACCGGCACTGACACCGCCCTTGAACAGGAAGTACTCGTAGGCACCGGCCGCAACCGGCGCGAACAGCGAGAACGCGCCCGGCGCGGTACGGCCACCATTCAACGCCTGCACCACCAGGATGCCATCGGCCAGCGTGGCCGCGCCGCTGCCGCCGGCATTGAGCACGCCGATGCCGGTGGTGCCGGTGGCGGTACCGCCATCGATCACCAGGCGGTCGCTGGTGGAATTGTCCGCGCCGAGCACGGTACGCAGGTACAGGCCGCCACCGTCACCGCGGTAGTTGCCACGCACGGTGAACACGTCGCCGGCGCCGGCACCGGTCAGGTCGATGCGCCCGGCATTGACCATCTCCACCAGTGCGCCACTGTTGAACGGACGGACGGCATGGCCGCCACTGCCCGCGTAGACAGTGCTGGTGTCATCCACCGTGAGCGTGCCGGTGCCGGTTCCGCTGTCACCCAGCACCAGATCACCATCGAAGGTCAGCTCGGTGCTGTTGGCCAGGCTGATTGTCTCCCAGTTCTGGAAGCGTCCCACGCCCGCAGCCTTGACGTTGTTGAAGTTGAGCTGATCGATGCCACTGCCACCGTCGAACAGCGGCACTGCACCAAGGTTGCCTTGGTTGAGGTTGCTGAGGTTGGCCACGTCGTTGTCCGGCCCCATGTCGATCGCGCCGTAGACGATGCCGCCGCCGTTCCAGTTGAAGGTGTCGTTGCCGGTACTGAGCAGTACCTGGCCGCGCACGGTGCCATCGGTGATGGTCACGCTGTCGGCACCACCACTGACACTGATGTTGCCGCCGATGTAGGCCGTACCCGAGATGATGATGGTGTCGGTGTCGAAGCCGGTGACCACGTTGCCCTCAACGATGCCGCCGGACTGATCCCACAGATTCTTGTCCAGCTTCATGTTGACGCGGCCGATGCGGCCAGCGGTCATCCAGGCCTGGTCGCCATCCTCGAACGCACCGACGATGCGGCCACCGCTCATGCGGAAGGTATCGATGTTGTCGCCCTGCTGCAGCGCGCCGATCGTGCCGCCACTCATGACGAAATCATCGCGGCCACTGCCCTGCACCACCACGCCGGTGACGGTGCCGCCGGTGACAGTCATCTGGTCATCGCCACCGCCCTGGTCGACGCTGTCGATCGTACCGTCACTGAGCAGCAGCACATCGTTTCCATCGCCCTGCAGGACGCCTCCGGTGATGCTGCCGGCCTGCATCTCGAGGCGATCGTTGCCCGCATCGAACTGCACGCCGGTCTGACCACTGATCGTTCCCCGATTGACCAGCACGCTGTCGCCTGCGCCGATGAACTGCAGGGCAATGTTGTTGCCGGTGCTGATGCTGCCGGTGTTGTCGACGCGGCTGCCACCCCCAAGCTGCACGGCCACACCGCCCACCGAACTGATCGCGCCCTGGTTTGACAGCAGGTGACCACCGGCACCGACCAGCGCGAGGGCCGATCCACCACCACTCTGCTGCAACTGGGCACCATTGCCGACGTTGACGGTGACGCCAGCCGCGCCACTGGCGGTAACGGGAGTGGTCTGCGGATTCGGTGCGTTGGCATCACAGGTGACCGTCTGGCCGGCGGTCGGTGTCGAGTTGTTACAGCCGGCCCAGGCGACGCTGGCGGTCGTCAGAAGCAGGGAGGGAACGGCGAGGGCCTGCAACACGGAAACAGCAAGGCGGCGCGGGCGGAACGCACGCGGAACGGCACGGGACATGGGGCACTCCTGGACGGGAAATCAGGAACTGCGTATGTGCGGCACTGCGCTTGCAGTCTGCCGTGTGGTGAACCGTTTCGACAGGTGAACTTGCGTGCAGAGAATCACAGTTCAGATGTGAAATCGCCCGGTCCTCACGCCAATGTGATGTGGCTGAAATCGTTCATTTTTTGGCACGTGGGGATCACGCGCAAAGCATCCACGCATGGCGTGGATCTACTGACCCTGCATCGCCAATCGATTCACTCATGGCACCTGGTAGATCCACGCCATGCGTGGATGCCGTTGGCAAATGGGGTCAGATCTTCAGATAGATCTTCCGCCGGTCCAGCCACCACGCCACGCCCCACCAAAGCGCGACGAACACCAGTGCCTGCAGCATCGACGCCAGTTCCAACGACTTTGGCATCGCGTTGGCCAGCTGCTGCCAGATCCAGCCCCAGGCGCCGGTCGCCATCAACACCACCGACATCACCGATGCCCCCAGGTACGCGGTGATCGCGTTGACACCGAAGCGCCGGCCAAGCGCGGGCCAGCCCTTCTGGTCGATCAGCACGTGGCCCAGCCACAGCGCCAGCGCCGCAAGACCGCCCGTCCACAGCACGTAACTGGGCGTCCACAGCTGCTTGTTCAGCGGAAGCACGATGGCCAGCAGCAGGCCGAGCACAGCGGTCGCCACGCCCAGCCCGGCCAATGCCGCCGAACGCCCATTGCGCAGCAGGCCACCGGCAAGCAGGCCGAGCACCGTGCTGGCCAACGCGCCCAGCGTGCTCAGCAGCCCTTCCGGGTCATGTCCGAGCCCGGTATCGGCATGCCACTGGTAGATCCACGGTGCGAACAGCGTGGTATCCAGACGACTGGCCGGATTGGTCCACGGCGCCAGATCGCCGACGCCCAGCAGCAGTACGGTATACCCCACCAGCAGACTGACCAGCACGCCCGCCTGCATGCGCGGACGCGCATACACCGCGAGCACGCCCACCAGCGCCGCGCATACCGCGATCCGCTGCAGCACGCCCCAGATGCGGAAGTGAGGGGTATGCAGCGCCCACCAGATCAGCAGGTGCAGCAACGCACCGGCCACCAGGATGCGCAGTGCGCGCTCCAGAACGCCGCGCGCCAACGCGGGTCGCGCCGCCGTGTCCAGCGCGCGTGGCGCCACGCTGAAGGCCATCGACACGCCCACCAGGAACAGGAAGAACGGGAACACCAGATCGGTGGGCGTGCAGCCATGCCATTCCGAATGACGCAGCGGCGCGAACACCGCGCTCCAGTCACCCGGGTTGTTGACCAGCAGCATTGCCGCCACGGTGATGCCGCGCAGGGCATCGATCGAGCCCAAGCGGCGCGGCGGCATACTTCCCTTCAAGGGATCGGCCATCAGGCGGCCTCGTATTGTCCGGCAATCCAGGTGCCACGCACCTGCAGGGCATCGTCCAGCAGCACCAGGTCGGCCTGGTAGCCCTCGGCGATGTGGCCCAGACGATCGTCAACGTTGAGGAACTGCGCCGGATAGGTCGAGGCCATGCGCGCGGCTTCGGCCAGTGGCTGGCCGAGCAGCTGCACGGTGTTGCGCACCGCGGTGGCCATGTCCAGCGCCGAGCCGGCCAGCGAACCGGCGGCATTGCGCACCACGCCGTCGATGGCGGTGATGGTTTCGCCGTACAGCACGTAACTGGGATCGTCGGCGCCAACCGGCGGCATCGCATCGGTGACCAGCAGCAGGCGACCACGCGGTTTGGCTGCCAGCGCCACGCGCAGGCTGGCCGGATGCACATGCACGCCATCGACGATGATGCCGATCCAGCTGTCGCGGTCTTCCAGCGCAGCGCCCACCGCGCCGGGCTCACGGCCCTGCAGCGGCGACATCGCGTTGTACAGGTGGGTGAAGCCGCGCACGCCGGCATCCAGACCGGCGCGGATCTCTTCGTAGGTGCCTGCGGTATGCCCAGCGGCAACGACCACGCCGCGCTCGACCAGCGCGCGAATGGTCTCCAGCGGCACGCGTTCCGGTGCCAGCGTCAGCAGGGTCACGCCGTTGTCCAGCGATGCGGCCAGCGCGATCTCTGCTTCGTCTGGCACACGGAACTTGCTGGCATCGTGCGTACCCTTGCGGGCCGGCGCGATGTACGGTCCTTCCAGATGGATGCCGATCACGCCTGGCACACCCTGCGCGATCGCCTCGCGCATCGCATCGATGGCTTCACGCATCACGCCCACGTCGTCGCTGATCAGCGTCGGCAGCATCGCGGTGGTACCGAAGCGGCGGTGCGCCTGCGCGATGGTGCGCAGTGCCGCCACGTCTGGCGTGTTGTTGAACAGCGCGCCGCCGCCACCATTGACCTGCACATCGATGAAACCGGGCAGCAGCCAGCCACCGCCCAGATCAACCTGCTCGGCGGCCTGGCCCAGCTGCGGCGCTGCATCGGGCAGCAGCGCACTGATGCGGCCGTGCTCGATCACCACCGCCAGATCATCGCGGAATTCGTCGCCTGCCAGGATGCGGGCATTGCGCAGGACCGTGGCCATCACACCGTCTCCGTGACCTTGTTCAGGTGCGGCGGCAGATCCGGGTTGAAGCCACGACGCAGCGCCAGCGCGTTGATCGCGCGGTAGAAGCTCTGCACGGTCAGCAGCGGTGCGCACAGCGGATGCGGCGCGGCCGCTACCGGCAGGTTGCCACCGGCACCGGCCATCCACACCTGTGCACCGCGCGCGGTGAATTCTTCGACGACGGCACGGGTGCCGGCGCCGGTTTCATCAGGCTGGGCAAAGGCCAGCACCGGGAAACCGCGGTCGACCAGCGCCATCGGGCCATGCTTCACCTCGGCCGAGCTGTAGGCTTCGGCATGCAGGCTGCAGGTTTCCTTGAACTTCAGTGCGGCTTCCTGCGCCGCGCCCAGGCCCAGGCCACGGCCGAGCACGAACAGGTTGGTCGCCTCGACCAGGCCCTCGGTCACCGGCGTCCAGTCGCACTGCCAGGCCTCGCGCATCGCGTCCGGCAGCAGGTCCAGCGCCGCACGCAGGCTTGCGTCCTGCTTCCAGTAGGCCGCAAGCTGCAGCAGCGCGGCCAGCGACGCCAGGTAGCTCTTGGTCGCCGCCACGCTCTTTTCGGCACCGGCATGCAGCGGAATGACCGTGTCAGCCAGCTGCGCCAGCGGCGAATCCTCGACGTTGACCAGTGCGATCACGCGCGCGCCGGCGGCCTTGGCAGCTTCCGCGTTGCGCAGCAGGTCCGGGCTCTTGCCCGACTGCGAGATGACGATGAACAGCGCGCCACGCAGCTGCAGCGGCGCAGCGTAGACCGAACCCACCGACGGCGAAGCCGATGCGACCACCAGGCCCAGCTGGGTTTCCAGCAGGTACTTGCCATAGGTGGCGGCATGGTCGGAGCTGCCGCGTGCGCAGGTGACCACGAACGGCGGCGGCGCCGCACGCAGGCTGGCGGCCAGGGTTTCCATGGTGGCGTGGTTGCGCGAGAACTGGCGCGCGACCACGTCGGCCGCTTCAGCGGCTTCGGCGAACATCAGGGTGGACGTGGGGTCTGACAGCGACATGGCAGGCTCAGGCAGGATCGGAAGGAAGGGGGCGTGCGCCGGCCGGGCGCATCGGCGCGGTCGAACCGCGCACCACCAGCTGCGGCACGAAGCCCTGGTTGTGCAGCGGTGCCGGCGCATCGTCATAGGCGTCGCTGCGCAGCTGTGCGATCAGCAGGCGCGCGGCATGGCGGGCGATGTCTTCGGTGGCCTGCTTGGCGGTGGTCAGCGGCGGCCACGACTGGCGCGAGAACGGGCTGTCCTCGAAGCCGGCAATGGACAGGTCGTAGGGCACGTTCATGCCGGCCGACTTGGCAGCGGCCAGCACGCCGGCAGCGATTTCGTCGTTGGAACCGAAGATGGCGGTGGGCGGCTCGCGCAGCGCCAGCAGGCGGCGCGCGCCACGGAAACCATCGTCGAAGGTGTAGTCGCCCTGCACCACCAGGTGCTTGTCCACGGTCATGCCGTAGTCCTTCAGCGCGGCTTCGTAACCGGCATAACGCTCGCCCGAGGAGCGGTGCGAGATGCCGCCCCAGAGGAAGCCGATGCGCTGGTGACCCAGCTGGATCAGGTGCTCGGTGATCTCGTAGGCGGCCTCGCGGTCGTCGACGAATACGCAGGCACCATCGGCCGGGTCTTCGGTGGCCGCAATGATGCGCACCAGCTTGATGCCGCGCGCGGTCAGCGCCTGGATCAGGTCGCGGCGCTCGGACATCGGTGCGGTCAGCACCAACCCGGCCAGGCGCGAACGCTGCACCCAGTCGGCCAGCTCATCGGCCAGCAGCGGCGAGCTGGAATCGCAGGGATGGATCTGCAGGCCGAAACCGGTCTCGCGGCACGCGGCCAGCACGCCGTTCTGCACGCCGATGATGTGGTACGGGTTCGGGTTGTCGTAGACCAGCCCGATCACGAAGGTGGTGCCGCTGCGCAGGTTGCGCGCGGATGGATCGGGTTCGTAATCGAGTTCGGCGATGGCACGCAGCACCCGCGCACGGGTGGCCTGCATCACCGAAGGCTCGTTGTTGATCACCCGCGAGACCGTCTTCAGCGAGACCTTGGCCTTTTCCGCAACGTCCTTGATGGTCGCTCTGCGCATGGGTTTTCCCTGGGGTTGGCTGCCGTCCATCATCGCCGATCAGGCCTTGTCCTGCGGCAGGCCGGCGCGGTGGCCGACCACCGAGTAGAACAGGATGTACAGGTAGCACGGCACCATCAGCAACACGAACACCAGCTGGAAGTCGATGTGCTGCTTGAGCACGGCGAACAGCTGCGGAATGATCGCGCCACCGGCGATGCCCATCACCAGCAGGGCCGAGCCGGTTTCGGTGAAGCGGCCCAGGCCGCGGATCGCCAGCGGGAAGATCGCCGGCCACATCATGGCGTTGGCGAAGCCCAGCAGGGCCACGAAGGCCACCGATACATAGCCGTGGCTGGCCCAGGCACCCAGGCAGAACACCACGCCCAGCACCGCCGAAATGGTCAGGTAGCGCGACTGCGACACGACCTTGGGGATCAGCAGCAGGCCGACCACGTAGCCCACCAGCATCGCGCCAAGGGTAAGCGAGGTGAACATCTTGGTCTGGTCCAGCGGCAGGTCGAAGCCATGCCCGTAAGTACCAATCGCATCACCGGCCATCACCTCCACGCCCACGTAGACGAACAGGCACAGCACGCCCAGCCACAGGTGCGGGAACTGGAAGATGCTGCGGCGCTCGGCGGCACCGGCAGCCGCCGGCGTGGCGTTGGCTTCGGACGACTTGATTTCCGGCAGCGGCGAGAACAGCACGGCCACCGCCAGTACCACCAGCAGCGCAGCCATCGCCAGGTACGGGGTGTGGATCTTGGCGGCAAACTCGTTCAGCAGCGCGGCCTTTGTGACCGCATCTGCGGCCTGCACCTGTGCATCGAGGTCACCGATGCCGTGCAGCACCAGCGTGCCGATCAGCACCGGCGCCAGCATGCCGGCGATCTTGTTGCAGATGCCCATCAGCGCGATGCGGCGTGCCGCCGTCTCGATCGGGCCGAGGATGGAGATGTACGGGTTGATCGCAGTCTGCAGCAGGGCCAAGCCGCTGCCGATCACGAACAGGCCGCCAAGCGCGCCCGGGTACCAGCGCTGGGTGGCGAACTCACCGAACAACGCAGCACCACCGGCCATCACCAGCAGGCTCAGGCTGAGGCCCTTTTTCATGCCGGTGCGGCGCAGGATCCAGGACGCCGGCAGGGCCAGGAAGAAGTAGGACAGGTAGAACACCATCAGCACCAGGAAGGCGCCGACCTCGCTGAGTTCAAAGGCGAGCTTGACGAAGGTGATCAGCGGGCCGTTGAGCCAGGTGAAGAAGCCGATCAGGAAGAACAACACGCCAACGATGGCGATGGAGGTGGCCACGTTCGGGCGCGCGCTTGCAGCGGGGACGGCGGACATCAGGAGGGCTCCTGCGGCGACGGCCGCAGAACGCGGCGTCGGAGAGTGGCTGGGAACAACGTTGTCACATTCTTTCGATGGACAGCTGCGGTTTGTCAACTTCCACACGCAGCCCTGTGAACCTCGTGCTGCACTGCGCAACCCGATCGCAACGCATCGTGCTGAATGCGCCGAAGGCCTTGGCCCATGTGCGGCAACGGTTCCCACGTGAAAGCCGCACTCACGTCATGTAAACGTTTACTGCATGTCGCATTCGTTGCGATGCAGCAACGAAAGTGTCACGAACTCGTTGACATCGTTGTCAGCGGGGTTACAGACTCCGCCCCAATCGCCGCCCCCGATCCCGGGGCCGGCCCCACCTGCAGCAGGAGCCCGCGTGACCGCCAGCCACCCCGCCCCGGCCCATGTCCTGTCCCGAGTCGCGCCGACGTTCCTGGCCGCCGACGTCGGTGGCACCCATGTGCGCGTGGCCCGGGTCCAGGCCAGCGGTGATGCCGCCCATCCGGTGCAGGTGCTGGAGTACCGCAAATACCGCAACGCCGACCATGCCGGCCTCAGCGCGATCCTGTCCGACTTCCTCGGCGAAGGCCCGCGGCCCACGCATTGCGTGGTCGCCAGTGCCGGCTACGCCCGCGAGGACGGCACGGTGATCACCGCCAACCTGCCGTGGCCGCTGTCGGCGCGCCAGGTGGAAGCCGACGTCGGCCTGCAGCGGGTCTACATCGTCAACGACTTCGAAGCCGTGGCCTACGCCGCCGCGCAGGTTGACGCCAGTGGCGTGCTGCACCTGTGCGGACCGGAAACCGCCGCCCGCGGCCCGACCCTGGTGGTCGGCCCCGGCACCGGCCTCGGCGCCGCGCTGTGGATCCCTACCGCGCACGGCCCGGTCGTGCTCCCGACCGAAGCCGGGCAACCGACCTTGGCCGCCAGCACCGAACTGGAAATGGCCATCGTCCGCCACATGCAGCGCGACCGCGCGCACGTGTCGATCGAACACGCGATCTCCGGCCCGGGCCTGATGAACCTGTACCGCGCGGTGTGCGCACTGCAGGGCCAGGCGCCGACCCTGGCCAGCCCCGACGCGGTCACCGCTGCGGCCATGGCCGACAGCGATGCACATGCGCGCCAGGCGCTGGATGTATTCTGCGGCCTGCTCGGCAGCACCATCGGCGACATGGCGCTGTTCTACGGCGCCCACGGTGGCGTCTACCTGGCCGGCGGCATCCTGCCGCAGATCCGTGAATACCTGCACGCCAGCACTTTCGTCGAACGCTACCTGCAGAAGGGACCGATGGGCGAAGCGCTGGCACGCATCCCGGTGAAGGTCGTCGAGCACGGCCAGCTGGGCGTGGTCGGCGCTGCCAGCTGGTACCTGCAGCAGTCGGCCGCCTGACACCGCAACAGGCTTCAACGCAATCGCAGCACGCAGTACGTGGCACGCCAACGCACGGGACTTCGCCGCCGCCCCGCGCATGTCATCGCAACCGTAATCGAACACCGCCGCCGGCATCCAATCGAGTGATGAGGAGAGACATCATGAACACCCGCAAGACCCTGCTTTCGGCCGCCATCGTCAGCTGCCTCGCCTTCAGCGCGCACGCGCAGCAGGCCACCCAGACCGCCACCGACCTGGATACCGTGCAGGTCACCGGCATCCGTGGTTCGATGGAAAAGTCGCTGGATACCAAGCGCGAAGCCAATGCGCGCGTGGAAGTGGTCACCGCCGAAGACGTGGGCAAGCTGCCCGCGCACAACGTCGCCGACACCCTGCAGCGCCTGCCGGGTGTGAACATCAGCTCGTCCAGCGCCGACGAAGGCGGCTTCGACGAAGCCGACCGTGTCAGCCTGCGCGGCACCAGCCCGAGCCTGACCCAGACCCTGATCAACGGCCATACCGTCGGCTCGGCCGACTGGTTCGTGCTCAGCCAGGGCAACAACGTCGGCCGCAGCGTCAGCTACTCGCTGCTGCCGTCGGAACTGGTCAGCTCGGTGGAAGTGAACAAGTCCTCGCAGGCCAAGCTGCAGGACGGCGGCACCACCGGTACCGTCAACATCATCACCCGCAAGCCGCTGGAATTCTCCAAGCAGTTCACCGCGGAAGGCTCGATCGGCGCGGTGCGCTCGGACCAGGCCAAGTCGAACGACCCGCAGCTGTCGGCCCTGTTCAACTACAAGAACGATGAAGGCACCTTCGGCGTGATGCTGCAGGCCTTCAGCCAGAAGCGCGAGCTGCGCCGCGAAGCGCAGGAGATTCCGGGTGGCTTCTTCACTATCGAAGCCAACGATCCGGTGGCCAAGACCAACCCGGATCTGCTCGGCGTACAGGTTCCGGGCCTGCTGGGCTCAACCCTGTTCGAGCAGACCCGCAAGCGTACGGGTGGCCTGGTTTCGCTGCAGTTCAAGCCGACCGATGATCTGAGCTTCGTACTCAGCGGCTTCAGCTCCAAGCTGAAAGCCAACAACTACAACCGCAACTTCATGATGTTCGGCAACAGCTTCGGCAAGTCGCAGGCGCCTGATCCGGGCTATGTGGTGAAGGATGGCGTGCTGACGCAGGCCAGCTACAAGGGCATGCCCGACACCAACTACGCGGTGTACGACATGATCTACCGCGAGTCGACGGCCAAGACCAACTACATCACCCTGGATGCCGACTGGCAGGTCAGCGAAAACCTGACTGCGAAGTTCCAGGCCGGTACCACCAAGGGCACTGGCGAAACGCCGCGCCAGTACATCGCCGAGCTGTTGACTGCAAAGGGTGGCGGCGCCAGCTGGACCACCCATGGCAACGGCTCGCCGGTGGACTGGAATGTGGGGGGCGATATCAGTCCTGCCGGCGCCAGCTGGGGCGGCACCTGGGGCAACCAGCAGGTCACTGCGATCGACAAGGAAAAGTGGGCCAACGTCGATTTCAGCCAGTACTTCAACACAGGCGTGCTGAGCTCGATCGATTTCGGCGCGCGCTACGCCGACCACACGCGTGAAGCAAAGTCGCCGGAAGGCGCCACCCCAGGCAACATCTGGGACGCCCTGCGCGGCAGCCCCACCGCCAACTACCCGGGTGGCTTCGCCGGCGACATCGGCGGCAACTTCCCACGCAACATCTGGTACTACACCCCGGCAGCACTGCGTAATGCGGTGACCAACAACTCCGAATGGCTGTCGGGCAATGACGGTCCGGATGGCCGCCACAACTATGGCGCCGAATGGAAGGTGACCGAAAAGAACTTCGCCGCCTACGTGCAGGGCAACTTCAGCGGCGACCGCTGGAGCGGTAACGTCGGCCTGCGCTACGTCAACATCAAGCAGGACATCGATACCTACGCCACCGCCACCGGCTCGACCGTGCCGGACGTGAAGAGCCTGTTCGGTGCGTGGACCCGCGAAGCCTTCGAGAACAAGCACAACCGCGTGCTGCCGAGCGCGAACTTCAAGTACGACCTGCGCGACGACCTGGTGCTGCGCCTCGCCGCCTCGCAGACCCAGACCCTGCCCGACTACTCCGCACTGGGTGCGTCTTCGTACGGCTCGGATCTGAACCGAAAGGGCGGCGGCGGCAATCCGAAACTGAAGCCGGTGATCTCGACCAACTTCGACGCCAACCTGGAGTGGTACTTCATGCCGCGCGGCATGCTGTCGGTCGGTGCCTACTCGATGCGCCTGAAGGACTACGTGGCCTTCAGCACCGAGAAGCAGATGCTGTTCAGCGAGCTGACCAACCAGCTCGAGGAGTACGACATCTCGCGTCCGAAGAACGCCGACGGCAAGGTGCGCGGTATCGAAGTGGCCTACGAGCAGCCGATCGGCGAGTACTTCGGCGTCAACGCCAACTACACCTACGCTGATGGCAGCACCGAGCACACCTGGGCCGATGGAACCGACAACCTGCTCGGCACTTCGAAGAACACCTACAACGTGGGTGCCTACTTCGAGAACGACACCTTCGGTGCACGCGTCAGCTACACGCGCCGTTCGTCGTTCCTGATCGGCCTGTCCGGTGCCAACCCGTACTACCAGGATGACTTCGGCACGCTGTCGGCATCGCTGAGCTACAAGGCCACCGACTGGCTGAGCATCAGCTTCGATGCGCTCAACCTCAACAACCCGACCTACAAGTACTACCAGACCGCGGCCATCCCGACCTCGTTCTACAGCAACGGCCGCCAGTACTACCTCAACTTCCGCTTCAAGTACTGATCCAGCGGCGGCAACATCGCCGAGTCGTGCACGCACGCCGGGCCTGGGTCATTCCGGGCCCGGCGTTTTTCATGTATAGCGTTCATCGCACCGTTCCAAGGAGTCGTTCCGATGGTCAAGCCTTCCCGCGCCCGGACGCGCAGCGCAGTGCTGCTGGGCAGCCTGCTCGCCCTGCTGCCGGCACTGCCGGCGCTCGCCGCCGATCCCACGCCTGCCGCTGAAGCACCCGGCCCGCAGCTGCGTGCCGGCAGCCTGATGCTGATTCCGGCCCCCAGCAATGTGCAGGCCGGCCAGGGCAGCGGCATCACCGTCCGCGCCGATACCGTGCTGCAGGCCGAAGGCGAAGTCGCGCAGCGCGTCGCCGCCCAGTTCGCCGACCTGCTGGCCCGCAGTGGTGGGCCGCGCCTGGTCCTGGCCAAAGGCAAGGCTGCAGCCAGGGCCGGCAGCATCCGTTTCCAGATCGTGCCCACCTTCCGCGACAGCGGCGAAAGCTACACGCTGGAGAGCACCGCGCAGGGCGTGCTGATCCAGGCCGGCAACGAAACCGGCCTGTTCTATGGCGCGACCACCCTCGCCCAGCTCGCCACCGGCGGCAGCAATGGGGTGCTGCCAGCGGTGCAGATCCAGGATGCGCCACGCTTCAGCTGGCGCGGCTTCATGCTCGACTCGGCGCGGCATTTCCAGAGCCTGGACGAGATCAAGCGCGTGCTCGACGCAATGGCTGCGCACAAGCTCAACACCTTCCACTGGCACCTGACCGATGACCAGGGCTGGCGCATGGAGATCAAGCGCTACCCGAAGCTGACCGAAGTGGGCAGCTGCCGCCTGCCGGCCGGCGACGGTGGCATCGATCCGGTCAGCGGCCAGGAGCATCCGTACTGCGGCTTCTACACGCAGGACCAGATCCGCGAAGTGATCGCCTACGCCGCCAAACTGCATATCCAGGTGATTCCGGAAATCGACGTGCCCGGCCATGCGACCGCTGCGATCGCCGCTTATCCCGAACTGGGCACCATCGATACACCACTGAAGCCGCTCAGCGAATGGGGCGTGTTCCCGAACCTGTTCAACGTCGAAGACAGCACGGTGACCTTCCTCGAGAACGTGCTGGAAGAAGTGATCGAACTGTTCCCCGCCAAGTACGTGCACGTGGGTGGCGACGAGGCGGTCAAGGACCAGTGGGAAGCTTCGAAGCAGGTGCAGCAGCGCATGCATGCGCTGGGCATCAAGGATGAAATGGCCATGCAGAGCCACATCATCAAGCGCCTGGAGACGTTCCTGGAGGAGCACGACCGGCGCCTGATCGGCTGGGATGAGATCCTCGAAGGGGGCCTGCCGCCGCAGGCCACGGTGATGTCGTGGCAGGGCACCGAAGGTGGCCTGGCTGCGGCCAGCGCCGGGCATGACGTGATCATGTCGCCCGTCGGCTACCTGTACCTGGACTACCTGCAGACGGCCTCACCGAACGAGCCGCCGGGTCGCCCGACCCAGGTCAACCTCGGCAAACTCTACAACTTCGAGCCGGTGCCGGCCGAACTGGCCGCCGACAAGCGCGGGCACATCCTCGGCCTGCAGGCCAACATGTTCACCGAGCACACGCGCAGCTATGCGCGCCTGCAGCACAACCTGTTCCCGCGCCTGGCCGCTGTGGCCGAGACCGGTTGGAGCACGCCGGAACATCGCGACTTCCGCGATTTCCTCGCACGCCTGCCGGCACAGCTGCAGCGCTACCGTGCCTGGGGCCTGGCCTATGCGCAGACCCCGCTCGAAGTAAGCGTGGACTATACCGATGATCGCGCGAAGAACACGGTGACCGTGTCGCTGGCCAATCCGCTGGGCTATGAGGTGCGCTACAGCACCGACGGACAGCCGGTGACCGCGCAGTCGCCGCTGTACCAGCAGCCGCTGACCGGAAAACTGCCAACCACCGTGCAGGCTGCCGCGTTCTACCAGGGCCAGATGCTGGCGGCGAAACCGACCATTGCCACCTTCACCGCACAGTCGCTGCTCAGCCGCCGCAGCGATGAGCTGCTCAGCTGCGTGGGCAAGAAGGGCCTGGTGCTGCGCCTGGAAGACGATGGCCCACGCGAAGGCAACCGTGCGGTGTTCAACGTGGACATCTTCCAGCCGTGCTGGCGCTGGCCGCAGGCGCAGCTGGACGGCATCGGCAGCGTGGAAGTGCGTGCAGGTCGCATCCCGTACTACTTCCAGCTGGCCCACGACGAGCCCAAGCGTCGCTTCGAGAAGGCCAAGCGCGCGCATGGCGAGATGCAGGTGCGTCGCGGCGACTGCAGCGGCAAGGTGCTGGCCGAAGTAGCGTTGCCGGCCAAGCCCGATGCCGATGGCTTCGTGACCCTGCGTGCGACGCTGCCGAAGGGTACCCAGGGTAACGGCGACCTGTGCATCAACTTCACCGGCGACACGCGCCCGGCGATGTGGGTGCTGGATGAGGTCACGCTGGGGAAATGACGGCAGGTCTGTCCTGGTGGGTGCCGACCTTGGTCGGCAC
>NZ_JAXAXM020000020.1:29955-33945 GCF_047500745.2 Stenotrophomonas sp. FR024 | reverse complement strand
GGGGGGGGGGGGGCGGGGGGGCCCCCCCCCCCCGGGCAGTTCATCCACGCATGGCGTGGATCTACTGATTCCATCCACGCATGGCGTGGATCTACTGATTCCATCCACGCATGGCGTGGATCTACTGATTCCATCCACGCGTGGCGTGGATCTACTGATTCCATCCACACGCAGCGTGGATCTACCGGTAGGTGCCAACCTTGGTTGGCACGCCTTTACCCGCGCCAGCGCAGCAGCAGGTCGCGCAGCGGGGTCAGTGCAGTGGCCATGCCGGCCAGCACGCCAATGGTGTTGGCCAGCGCATCCATTGGGTCGGCCATGCGGTTGCTGGTCAGCGCGCCCTGCGCGAACTCGATGCCGATGCCCATCAGCACCAGGCCCACGCCCACCCACAGCAGCGGGCGGCCCCGACGGAACAGCTGCACCGCGCTGCCGGCCAGGATGAAATAGGCGAGGAAGTGTTCGCCCTTGTCGCTGTTTTCCGGCAACGGAATCGGCGGTGGTGGGATCAGGCAGACCACGATCACCAGCAGTACTGCCGCCGCCCACAGCGCGGCCCAGAGCCGGGGCCGCCGCAGCGGCTTGATCACCGGCAACGCGTGGCTCACAGGCGCCAGCTCAGGTCACCCAGCTCGAAGGCCGGTTCGAAGTCGACGCCTCGCTGCAGGCCGATGGCCTGGAAGCGCTCGCCCATTTCCGTCGGCAGGGTCAGCTTCTTCACCTGGTCGCGCAGCTGGATGCGGCCGACCTCATCGGTGCGTTCCTCGGCCAGCAGCAGCACCTGGTCCAGGCCGTTGCCAAGCAGGAAACTGGCCTGGCTGCAGTAACCGGCCAGCTCGAAACCGCCGTGCACGCCGGCCTCGGCCATCGCGGTGAAATCCACCGACGCCGTGATGTCCTGCAGGCCCGGCCAGCGGTGCACGTCGTTGTGCACGTGGTGGCGGTAGAACGCACGCACGGTGCCATCGTCGCGGTCGTGCTGGTAGAACTCGCCGCGGTTGTAACCGTAGTCGACGAACAGCATCGCGCCACGCTGCAGGCCACCGGCGACCGCCTGCAGCCAGTACGGCAGCTGCGGCAGCACTTCGGAGCGGTAGCCCTCGGCGAAGGGCTTTTCCAGATAGCGCTCGATGTGGCGTACCGCGCCATTGAGCAGGATGTCGGCCGGCTGCGCGCCGCGGATGAAGTTGCCTTCGGCATCCAGCTCCACGGTTTCCTCGTAGACCTCGCCATCCCGGATCAGGAAGCGCGGGGTCGGCAATGCGTCGATCACCTCGTTGGCGAACACCACGCCCTCCCAGTCCTCCTCGAACGGGCGGTCGACCCAGTCCACGCGCGCCGCCAGCTCGGCCGGCAGGTTCTGCTGCAGGCGCTGCTGCTGGCGCTCGCGCAGGTCGGCGCTGGGTTCGAGGATCGCGTAGCGCGACGGCAGTGCGTCGAGCTCGGCCAGGCGCATCAGCACCGCCTCGGCGAAGGCGCCGGTACCACCGCCGAGCTCCAGCATGCGCGCCTGCGTACCCAGCTGGGCGAACACCGGCGCCAGCGCATTGGCCACGCTGCCGGCGAACAGGCTGCCGAGCTCGGGCGCGGTGGTGAAGTCACCGCTGCCACCGAACTTGCTGGCGCCGGCGCTGTAATAGCCCCAGCCGGGGGTGTACAGGCACAGTTCCATGAAGCGCGAGAACGGCATCGCCCCGCCCTGCGCAAGGATTTCGGCGCGCAGGGCGGCGACCAGCTGGTCGCTGTGGGCCAGGGCATCGGCTTCGGGCAAGGGGAAGGTGGGCTGCATGGCGTCTTCGAATGCGGTGACAATGGTGCACAGGATAGCCGAGCCTTGGAGGACCCTCGATGAGCGACACCCACCCCGTGGTCCTGATCACCGGCAGCGCGCGCCGGATCGGTGCAGCCATCGCCCGCCAGTTCCATGCCTGTGGCTGGTCGGTGGTGCTGCACGCCAACACCTCCAGCGCGGAGCTGCAGCAGGCCGCGTTCGATTTCGACAACGTGCGCCCGGGCAGCGTGCTGGCCCTGCAGGCCGACCTGCGCGACGCCGACGCCCTGGCCGACCTGGTGGAGCAGGCCGTCACCCACTTCGGGCGACTGGATGCACTGGTCAACAACGCCTCCAACTTCTTCCCCACCCCACTCGGCCAGGTCACCGCCGAGGCGATGGACGAGCTGTATGCGGTCAATGCGCGCGCGCCGCTGCTGCTGTCACAGGCGGCGGCGCCCTACCTGCGCCGCCAGCAGGGCTGCATCGTCAACCTGACCGACCTGCACGGCACCGACCCGATGCGCGACCACATCGCCTACACCATGGCCAAGGCCGCGCTGGAGATGGCCACCCGCTCGCTGGCGCTGGAGCTGGCGCCGAAAGTGCGGGTCAATGCGGTAGCGCCGGGGGCGATCCTGTGGCCCGAACAGGGCAAGGACGATTTCGCCCGCGAGGCGCTGCTGGCGCGCACGCCGCTGGCACGGATCGGCACGGTCGAGGAGATCGCCGAGGCGGTCTACTGGCTGGTGGCCGAAGCCAGCTTCGTCACCGGCCACACCCTGCGCGTGGATGGTGGGCGCACGGTCAGTTGAAATGTTGCCGGCCAGCGGCCGGCGCGAGCGGTAGTGGCGGCCGCTGGCCGGCAACCACCCTCATTCCAGGTCCACCACCTCGAACGCCTCGCCAAACTGTCTGTGCGCACGCCACAGCGTTGCCAGGTCCAACCCGCTGACCGGGTCGATGAAGCCCGGCGCGATGTCGGCCAGCGGCTTCAGCACGAAGGCGTGCTTCAGCTCCGGGCGCGGAATGCGCAGGTGGCCGGGACCTTCCACCACCAGATCCCCGTAGAACACTACGTCGATGTCCAGGGTCCGATCGGAGAAGCGCGGCCCGCTGCGGTCGCGCCCGTGCGCGTCTTCCAGCGCATGCAGCCAGTCGTCCAGTTCCTGCAGCGGAAGATCGGTCTCGATCGCCACCGCATTGTTGAGGAAGGCCGGGCCATCGAAGCCGACCGCGGCGGTACGGTAGGCGGGCGACACCTGCAGCGCGCCGAAGCGCTCGCGCAGGGCCGCCACCGCGGCGTGGAGGTAGCGACGGGGCTGGACGTTGCTGCCCAGGCTCAGGAGCACGGTGGTCATGCGGTTCAGGTGACGGCACTTGGGGGGGCGTGGACATGCCGTCGTCACGGCGGCCTGCCTACAATCCGGGACGCACATGATAGGGCACCGACATGACCTATTGCGTTGGAATCGAGGTGGACGAGGGCCTGGTCTTCGCCGCCGACACCCGGACCAATGCCTCGCTGGACGATGTGCGCGTGCACCGCAAGCTGCACGTGTTCGAGTACCCCGGCCAGGCAGCCTACGTGCTGATGGCGGCTGGCAACCTGGCCACCACCCAGCTGCTGGTGTCGCGCCTGGGGCGCGATGCCGCCGAACGGCGCACGCCCAACCTGCGCGACATGGCCCATCTGTTCGAAGCCGCCGAGTACGTCGGCCAGCTGCTGGTGGACAGCCAGGTGCACAGCAGCCACAGCGAACACGGCCATGACGGGGTCAACACCCAGGCCACGCTGATCTTCGGCGGCCAGATCGCCGGCGAGCGTCCCGGGCTGTACATGATCTACCCGCTCGGCAACGCCATCGCTGCTTCGCCGGAAACGCCCTACCTGCAGATCGGTGAGTCCAAGTACGGCAAACCTATCCTCGACCGCATCCTCAGCCCGGCCACACACCTGGAGGATGCCGCGCGTACGGCGATCGTCTCGCTGGACTCCACCATCCGTTCCAACCTGTCGGTGGGCCTGCCGATCGATCTGGCGCTGCTGCGCGACGGCGAGCTGCGCATCGGCCAGCAGCTGCGGCTGGGCGCGGATTCGGCGTTGTATGCCGATATTCACCAGAACTGGTCGCGGCGGCTGGAACAGGCGGTGGACGCGCTGCCGCGGTTCCCCTGGGAAACCCTGGACCGGTAGTGCCGGCCGCTGGCCGGCAACC
>NZ_JAXAXM020000020.1:0-29945 GCF_047500745.2 Stenotrophomonas sp. FR024 | reverse complement strand
GCGATGCCGGCCAGCGGCCGGCACTACCGGGGCATCAGCCCAGCGCTTCAGCCACCGCGCGGAACACCTGCTGCATCGGCAGCGGCCAATACCAGCCACGCATCTCCAGGGAAACCGGGGACTGGTAGTGCCAGCCGCTGGCCGGCAACCGCAGTGATCCCATCGCACGGCGATGCCGGCCAGCGGCCGGCACCACCGCGGCATCAGCCCAGCGCTTCAGCCACCGCGCGGAAGACCTGCTGCATCTGCAGCGGCTTGTGCAGCACATGCACCTCCACACCGGCCGGGAACGCGTCCGCCGCGACTGGCACCGCCGGGTCCTCCAGCACCAGCGCCGGACCGCGGTAGCCAAGCGTGGCCATCTCGCCCAGCAGCTGGCTGGCCGGCAGCAGCTTGGAACCGGCATCGGCGATCACCAGTGCCGGCAACGCCTCCTGCTGCATCCAGCGCAGCGCCGCCGGACCATCGGATGCCAGCTGCAGCTGATAGCCCTGGCTGGACAGCGCATTACCGAGCAGCGACAGGCGCGTGGCTTCGCCGTCAACCACCAGGATCGACTGGCCACTGCCCAGCGCCACCAGCTGCTCGATCGGCTCGCTGCCATCGATGGCCTCATGCATCGGCAGGCGCAGCTCGAAGCAGGTGCCCTGCCCCGGCTGGCTGTTGACGTGGATGCTGCCACCGGCGCCTTCAACGATGCGCTTGCAGGAAATCAGCCCCAGGCCGGTGCCATCGGCCTTGGTGGTGAAGAACGGATTGAACAGGTGCGACAGCGTGTCCGCATCCATGCCGATGCCTTCATCGGCCACGCAGATCTGCATCCAGTCCACGCCATCGCGCTCGCCGGCATGGCTGGCAGTCAGGCTCAGGCGCCCGCCGTTGGGCATCGCCTGGATCGCGTTGAGCGCCAGGTTCAGCATCACCTGCTGCAGTTCGGTGTAGTTGGCGTCGACCACCAGACCTTCGTCCTGCACCTGCAACTCCAGGCGCACCGCATCGGGCACGTTGCTGCGCAACAGCAGCGCCACCGCATCGAACAGGCCATCGATCTCGATGCGCTCGCTCGGCTTGCGCGAGCCGCGCACGAACGACAGCATCGACTCGGCCATCTCGTGGCCACGGCGGCCGCACTCGGCGATGACATCGGCCAGATGGTGCAGCTGCGGATCCTCGGTGCGCGCCTTCAGCAGGTCCGGCATGATCAGCAGCGGCTGCAGGATGTTGCGCAGGTCGTGGCTGAGGCCGGCGGCAAGCAGCGACAGGCTTTCCAGGCGCTGCGCGCGCATCAGTTCGGTTTCCACCCGCGCGCGCTCTATGGCGCTGCGTGCATCGCGGATCGCACGCGCCACCGCCGACGGCAGGCGCGCCGGCAGGTGCTTGATGATGTAATCGTTGGCGCCCTTCTGCAGCGCCGCCACCGCATTCTCCTCACCCATGGTGCCGGAGACGAAGATGAAGGGCACTTCCGGTGAGGTCTCGCGCACGATGCGCAGCGCGTCATCACCGGAGAACCCCGGCATGCTCAGGTCGGACAGCACGATGTCCGGCTGGAACGCGACCAGTGCCTGGCGCAGTTCGGCCTCGCTTTCGACACGCTCGAAACGGGCCTCCAGGCCCGCGTCGAGCATCTGTTCGGACATCAGCTCGGCATCTTCCGGTGAGTCTTCCACCAGCAGGATGCGCAGCGCCCCCAGGGCGGGACCGGTCAGGGGCATGGGCTCACTCGAGTTCCGGTGCCTGGTTGATCAACGCCCAGAACTTGCCCAGGGTCTGCACCGCGCCGAAGAACTGGTCCACGTCCACCGGCTTGACCACATAGGCGTTCACGCCCATGTCCCAGCTGCGGGCCAGGTCGCTTTCCTCGCGCGAGGACGACAGGATCACCACCGGCAGGCGCTTGAGCTCTTCGTGCTCGCGGATCTGCCGCAGCACCTCCAGGCCATCCATGCGCGGCATCTTGATGTCCAGCAGCAGCACCGCCGGCAGGCCTTCCTCGCGGTTGGCGAAGGCACCACGGCGCAACAGGTAGTCCATCACTTCCACGCCATCCTCAACGTGCACGATGGGGTTGGCCAGACGCGCCTCTTCCAGGGCGTCGATCGCCATTTCGGCATCAGCCGGGCTGTCTTCGGCGAGAAGAATGGTGCGCAGAGTGGTCATGCAGAAGGCCCTTGTTTGTCCGCATCGATCGCGGGAGGCAGGTAGAAGTGGAAGGTGGCGCCGACGTCCGGTTCAGCCTCGGCCCAGATACGGCCGCCATGACGGGTGAGCACGCGGCGCACGCTGGCCAGGCCGATGCCGGTACCCGGGTAGTCGCTGGCCTTGTGCAGGCGCTGGAAGACACCAAACAGCTTGCCGGCGTAGGCCATGTCAAAGCCTGCACCATTGTCGCTGACCGTGAACTGATGACCGCCGTCAGGCTGTGGCTGGTAGTCCACGCGGATCTTCGCTGGTTCGCGGTTGCCCGAGTACTTCACCGCGTTGCCGAGCAGGTTCAGCCAGACCTGGCGGATCATGTTCTCATCGCCCACCACGATCGGCAGCGGCGCGATGCTCCACTCCACGTGGTGCGCATGGCCGCTGTTCTCGGCCTCGGCCTGCAGGTTGGAATCGAGCATGGCGCGGGTATCGGCCACCAGCGACTGCATGTCCACCGCCTGCTGGCGCATTGCCGCGCGGCCCAGCCGCGAGTAGACCAGCAGGTCGTCGATCAGTGCCGCCATGCGCCGCGCCGAACTGGAGATCACCTCCAGGTAATGGCGGCTCTTGTCATCGGCGGCGTCGCCCAGATGGCGCGACAGCTTGTCGGAGAAACCGGCCACGTGGCGCAGTGGTGCACGCAGGTCGTGCGACACCGAGTAGCTGAAGGCTTCCAGTTCCCTGTTGACCTCGGACACCTGCGCAACCTTGCCTTCCAGCTGGCGGTTCAGTTCCTCCACCCGCAGCTGCACGGCACGCTGCACGGTGACGTCGCTGACCGTGAGCAACACCACTTCGTCGTCGGTGTCCGGCAGCGGCATGCGCCGCGCGTTGAGCAGCATGTAGCGCACCATGCCATCGGCGGCGCGCTGTTCATGCTCGAAGTCCCACAGTTCGCGGCCGCGCAACAGCACATCGGACAGTCGCTGGCGCATCACGGGGTCTTTCCATGCACCGTCGCCGACAGTGTCCAGCAACAGGCCATCGGCGCGTTCATCCTGCAGCCCGTACAGCTCGGCGAAGGCAGGGTTGTGCAGCTGCACACGCAGGTCGCGGTCGAGCAGCACGATCGGCTCACGCACGGTCTGCAGCACCGAGGCTGCACGCGCGGCCGAACGCAGCGACTGTCGTTCGGCATGCAGGCGGCGACCGATCTGCCGCTGCAGCAGCCACAGCACCAGGCCAAGCAGCGCCAGCTGGATCACCAGCGAACTCCACGACACCAGCTCGGTCTGCTTGCGCTGGCGTGCGGCCTGCTCGGCGCGCTGTGTCAGCAGCGTCTGCTCGCTCGCCTGCAGTTCCTCCACCAGGCCACGGATCGGATAGCGCGTGCTCAGGTCCTGCACCAGCTCGCGCTGATCACTGTTGGGTTCGGACTTCGCCAGTTCGCGGGCAAGCGCCATGCGCCCTTCCAGCATCGACTCGATACGGCCGATGCGGATCAGCTGCTCAGGATTGTCGCGGGTCATCCGGCCCAGTTCAGCCAGGCGGCCGGGAAGGTCATTGGCTTTGGCCATGCGCTCGCGCAGGCCAGGCGCATCCACACCCTTGGACAGGGTCAGCGCAGCCGATTCGACATCGCGTACATCGGCCTGCAGCTGCTGCAGGGCCACACCCACGGCCTGGGTATGATTGACCCAGGCCATCGCATCTTCGCTGTCCTGCTGCAGTTGGCGCAGGGTCAACCACGGCACCACGATGATCGCGGCAGCAGCCAGCGCCAAGGCCGGCAACCGCCAACGGTCCCAGATGTCATCACTGAAAACCAGCGCCATAGTTCCTCGTCAGCACAGCCGCGGAGCGTAGGCCGATACCGGCCCGGCTGCGGCGGAACGGGCAATATAGCGCAGGCGGTCACAACTCTGGAGTTTCCAGCCTGGTTGGCTGAACGGGTTGCGGAAACCCACGGTAGAGCCGAGACGTGCTCGGCTGCAACCCAAAGGGCAGTCGAGCAAGCTCGACTCTACCCAGGCAGTGGGGGCCCCCTACGGGGCGCCCTCCGGGGTCAGCGCTTGGCAGCAGCGCTGACCTTCAATGCAGCGGCATCGACGCGGGTCACGCCCTTGATGCCCTTGGCGGTGGTGACCGCCTTGTCCTTCTCGGCCTGGGTGGCCACGGCACCACTCAGGCTGACCACGCCGTTCACGGTTTCCACCTTGATTTCAGTGCCCGGAACGTTGCTGCTGGCCAGCAGATCGGCCTTCACCTTGGTGGTGATCCAGGTATCGGTCACCGGCTCGTTGGAGTCATGGCGATCAGCATGGGTTGCCGGATGGGTGCTGGTCGGCGGGCTCTTCGCGGCCGGGTCCTTGGCGAATGCAGCCGAGGAGGACAGCGCCAGGCCCAGGGTCAGGGCGGAAGCAATCAGCGTGCGGGTGGTATTGCTCATCGTGTCGTACTCCTTCGGGATGTGCTGCCAGTCTGGACAAGCCGCCGTAGAGCAGGCGTGGCGTTGCGGTCATGCCGCTGTGAATCGAGGCGATTCCAACGGCAACGGTTCAGTTTTGGCCTGTACGCAGGTGTCGTTTACCCTGCCCTTCCCCATTGCCGGAGCCGTCTCATGCGCCCCGACCTGCAACTGGCCCTGATCGGCTACGGCCTCGCCGGCCGCGTCTTCCATGCGCCGCTGATCCAGCACACGCCCGGGCTGGTGCTGCACAGCATCGTCAGTTCGCAGCGCGACACGTTGCTGCGCGCGTTCAGCGACGTGCACGTGCGCGCCACGCCGCAGGAGGTGTTCAACGACCCGGCGGTGGACGCGGTGGTGATCGCCACTCCGAACGCACAACACGCACCGCTGGCGATCGCGGCGTTGGCCGCGGGCAAGCATGTGCTGGTCGACAAGCCGTTCGCGCTGGATGTCGCTGAAGCCGAAGCGGTGCTGGCTGCGGCACGTGATGCCGGACGCATCGCGACCGTGTTCCAGAACCGGCGCTTCGATGCCGACTTCCTCACCCTGCAGGCGCTGCTGGCCGAAGGCGCGCTCGGTGACGTGGCCGAGTGCCATGCGCACTTCGACCGCTACCGGCCGCAGGTGCGCGACCGCTGGCGCGAGCAGGACGGACCGGGCAGCGGCCTGTGGTACGACCTCGGACCGCACCTGCTGGACCAGATGCTGGTGCTGTTCGGCTGGCCCGAGGCCATCGATGCCGATCTGGCCGTGCAACGCGAAGGTGGCAGCGGCATCGATTACTTCCACGCGGTACTGCACTACCCGAGGCATCGCGCGATCGTGCATGCCGGTTCGCTGGTGGCGGCCCCCACGCCGCACTTCAGTGTGCATGGCAGTCGTGGCAGCTGGATCAAGCATGGGCTGGACGTGCAGGAGGCACAGCTGCGGCGCGGTGTTGCGCCAGGAGCGCCAGGCTGGGGCATCGACCCACGGCACGGCGAGCTGGTGCGCTGCGATACTGAGGACAATGTGCAGCGCAGTACCGTGGACAACCTGCCGGGCGACTACCGGCGGCTGTATTCGCAGTTCGCGGCGGCGATGCACGGCGATGGCGAGCCGACGGTCAGCCCGGTGCAGGCACTGCAGCTGATGCGGTTGCTGCAGGCCGGCATGGACAGCGCGCGCGAAGGGCGGCGAATCGCGTTGGGGTGACCGGCAGGGCTGCGCCCTGCACCTGCCGAATCAACGGCAACGTCAACGTCAAAAGCGGGCATTCCGTGGATGGCGGGGTGGGGTCCGACGGTGGGTGTCGACCTTGGTCGACACATCGACGTGGAAACCATCGGAGACGGCTTTTGTAGGGTCGAGCCATGCTCGACTGGCTTCATGGGGTCGGACCCCTTCGGCAACGCCGAAGGGGTCCGACCCCACCGCGGTGCTTACGATTTCTTGATGGCGTGGCCGCCGAACTCGTTGCGCATCGCCGACAGCAGGCGGTCGGTGAACGAATTCGATTCGCGCGAGCGCAGGCGTTCCAGCAGCGACAGGGTGATCACCGGTGCCGGTACATCCAGTGCGATCGCTTCGGCAACCGTCCAGCGGCCTTCGCCGGAGTCTTCCACGTACGGTGCAATGCCATCCAACGATGGATTGCGCTTGAGGGCTTCGGTGCTCAGGTCCAGCAGCCACGAGCGCACCACGCTGCCGTGGCGCCACACCTCGGCCACCTGGGCCAGGTCCAGCTCCATTTCCTGCTTGCGCTCCATCAGTGCGAAGCCTTCGGCGTAGGCCTGCATCATTCCGTACTCGATGCCGTTGTGGACCATCTTGGTGAAGTGGCCAGCGCCGGACGGGCCGACACGACCCCAGCCACGATCTTCGGCCGGTGCCAGCGTGCGCAGCAGCGGTGCGATCTGCTCCACCACCGACGCTTCGCCACCGACCATCAGGCTGTAGCCCTCCTGCAGGCCCCACACGCCACCACTGGTGCCGCAGTCGACGTAGCCCAGATCGTCTTCGGCCAGTGCCTTGGCGCGACGGATCGAGTCCTGGTAGTTGGAGTTGCCGCCATCGATGACGATGTCACCCTCGGCCAGGTGCGGGGTCAACTGGCCCAGGGTCTGGTCGACGGTTTCGCCGGCCGGCACCATCAGCCACACCACGCGCGGTGCCGGCAGCGCGGCAACCGCGGCGGCCAGCGAATCAACCACTTCCAGGCCGGCCTCGGCAGCGCGCTGGCGGGCACCCTCGCCCGGGTCGTAGCCGACCACGCGGTGGCCGCCGCGATGCAGGCGCTGGGCCATGTTGGCGCCCATGCGGCCGAGGCCGATCATTGCAATATCCATTGTTTCACCTTCAGTTGGGGTCTAGGGTCAGGCTGCCTGGCCTGCCGGTAGCCGCGCAGTGGCGCAGCTGCGCCTCGCGCCAACGCCGGTAGAGCGTGGTATGCAGATTGTGCACCGCCAGGTCGATCGAAAACGGCGTTCGCGGGTTGCGATCGAGCAGGCGGGCGATGTGGTAGCCGATGGGACGTATACCGCGTGGATGCACATAGATCACGAACTGCTGGTAGAACGGATCGTCCAGCAGCTGGTCCATGCGTGCCAGCGTGTCGTGGTAGCGCGGTTCCAGCCGTGCACGAAGGTTCGGATCGCGCTCGAACAGCAGGCGCTCGAAGTAGCGCTGGCCGATGCGCGGGATGCCCTGCGCGAGTTTCCAGAGTTCGACATTGCGCTGGTCGTACCAGGCCAGGCCGCCATGCGCAGCCAGTGCCTGCGCGGCGCCCTCGCCCACCTCGACCACGACGAAGTTCTCGGCCTGGTTGCTCAGATCATCCAGCGTGCCTTTGCCGTACACGTGCTCGATGAAACCGGGCACGCCAACGAAGGCCTGCCGTCCCATCGCCGAGGTGCGCACCGCCTTGCCATCGGCGAAGAAATCGCCCGCGTGGGCACCGAGCAGGATGCTGTCGGTCTCGTGCAGGGCGAGGAAGGTGCCGATCGACAGTTCATCCGCTGCGAACTCCGTATCGAACGCGGCATCACCATATAGCTCTCGTTGCGTGGCCAGCTGCGCGACCTGGCGGCCGACCCCGCATTCGGCACGCACGGCACCGCTGTAGAACGCCTCCAGTGCATGACTGTTACCCGCGCTCGGCACGAAGCCACGACCGAAACTGCGTGTGCGCTGCCAGCCTTGCGCGCGTGGGCCCTGCAGGCCGAAGCCGATCCAGCCCAGCTGCGGGCCGGAGAAGCGGAAGGTGGGGTTGTCCTGCAGTGCAGAAGCCGCACGTTGCGTGGCCGCGCCCAGTTCGAAGGCATAGGCGCAGACCGTGGCTGGATCGTCCAGCAACTGTTGCAGCAACGCCTGGCGTGCTGCAGCGGACATTCCGGCCGGCCACCCCACGCGCAGATCGCCTGCCGCCTGTGCTTCAGCCAGCGAGGAACGTGTACACACCGGGCCGCCGTGCACCTGTGGTGCACCGGCCGTGACCTCGTCAAAGCGCCATCCCAGCCGCTGCAGCAGGCCCTGCGTGCAGTCCGGCGTTGCAGACGCAATGCCCAGCGCGGGCATCAGCAGGAGTGCCACGCCCATCAACGTGCCGCGCACGATCACCCTTGATCCGTGCTGCGGGCCGGTGCGGGCTCGGACGATGCAGGCTCGGGCGGCGCGAGCGCAGGCGGTGCGGGTTTGCCAGCATCCGCCGGCAGGTACTGTTGCAGGCGCTGGAAGAAGCGGCGATAGAACTCGGCATCGGTGACCGTGCTGCTGGCCACTTTCACCAGCGAGTCGTCATTGCTGCCGAACGGCAGCGACACCGAGCCCAATGCACCCACGCCCACGCTGGCCGACGTCGGGCTCTTCTTCAACGCATAGCGGTCCTGCACGGCGCTGACGAACACCAGCGTCTGGCTGCCACGCGGGGCACAGGAGATGCGCAGCACCAGCTGCTCGTGGTCGTCCTCGCGTGGCTGGAAGTTCTTGTTGCCTTCCACCTGCGCTTCGTCGGAGCGGGCGATGGCGTAGCCCTGGCTGAGCAGGGTGCGCCGCGCGGCCTCGCAGGCGTCACCGGGGCGGCCATCGACGGTACGCGAGAAGGTGTCGCCGGAATCAAAGGATTCGCGCAGCAACGTACTGTCGGCGGCGCGGCCACCACAGGCCGACAGGATCAGGGCGCTGGCGAGCGCCACGGCAGCACTGGAAAGACGGGAGGCCCGCATGGGTACTCCTGCGAGGACGGTACCGCCAAGGGTAGCCCTGCGGCCGTGTGCGGCAGGTTGAAACCGGCGTGACCGAGCCACCCCGTTGCTGCCGGTTCATGCACAGAAAAGGGGACGGAGGGGATTAAGTCGTTTGTGGCACTTCGCTCGCCGGGCATGGCCCGGCGCTACCGTGAACGAGGTCCCCAGACAGAAAGGGGCCGGCAATGCCGGCCCCTCGGGTATCACATGCCGTCGCCGGCTCAGTCCGCCCAGCGACCAGCGCCGGTCGACTGCGGCAGCACCTGCGCCGACAGCGGGCGATCATTGGCCAGCAGGTTCACCGCATCGGCCAGGATCGAGGCCGACTCGCGCAGCAGCGGGTCCGGACGCTTCTCGGCAGCCTTCTCGCGGGCGGCATCCTTGACGATGTCGCGCTCGTTGCCAGTCAGGCCGTCGTCGTTGCTGTCATCGGCCAGCGGGTCCAGGGCCAGGCCCAGCTCCTTGCGCATCGCCTGGCGCTCCTTGCGCTGGGTGTCCTGGCGCTCACGCTCGGCGCGGCGGGTGGCCTCGTTGAGCGAGATGTACTTCTTCGCGGCCTCGGTGCGGAACTGCTGCACGTCCTCGTTCCACCACTGGAATTCCTTGTCGGCGGCGATGCGCGCGTCATGGCGGGTTTCCAGCTTCGGCAGCAGCGGCGCGAAGTTGCCGTACTGGGTGTGCGGCACGGCAGCGATGCGGGTCCACGGCAGCGCGTTGTCGTAGGTGCTCTCGCCGAACTCGGTGGCATCGACGCTGGCCGGGAAGGCCAGGTCCGGCACCACACCCTTGTGCTGGGTGCTGCTGCCGCTGATGCGGAAGAACTGGGCGATGGTCAGCTTCACCTGGCCGAAGCGCTGGGTCTCGCCACTCGGCCAACGGTCCAGGTCGACGATGTTCTGCACGGTGCCCTTGCCGAAGCTGGTCTCACCGATCACCAGGCCACGGCCGTAATCCTGGATGGCACCGGCAAAGATTTCCGAAGCCGAGGCCGAACCGCGGTTGATCAGCACTGCCAGCGGGCCATCCCATGCCACGCCCTGGTTGCGGTCGCTGTTGACGGTGACGCGGCCACCGGACTCGCGCACCTGCACCACCGGGCCCTGCTCGATGAACAGACCGGTCAGTTCAATGGCTTCATCCAGCGAACCACCACCATTGTTGCGCAGGTCCAGCACCACGCCGTCCAGCTTGTCGTTCTTGAAGCCGGCCAGCAGCTTGGCCACGTCGCGGGTGGCCGAGGCGTAGTCGGCCGCGTTGCGGCGACGGCCTTCGAAGTCCTGGTAGAAGGTCGGCAGCTTGATCACGCCGACCTTGCGCGCCGGCTCGCCATTGGCGGCCGGAATGGTCATGGTCTCGCCCTTGGCGGCCTGTTCGGCCAGGCGCACCTTCTGGCGGGTCAGCACCAGAGTGTGGTGCTTGCCGTCGGCGCCCTCAGCAGCCGGGATGAACTCCAGCTTGACCTGGGTATCCTTGGCGCCGCGGATCTTGGCCACGACGTCGTCGATGCGCCAGCCGATCACGTCCTCGACCAGGCCGGACTTGCCCTGGCCGACGCCGACGATACGGTCACCCGGCTTCAGCGTGCCATCCACTGCGGCCGGGCCACCGGCGATGATCTCGCGGATCACCACCACGTCGTCCTGGCGCTGCAGCTGCGCACCAATGCCTTCCAGCGACAGCGACATCGCCTGGTTGAAGTTCTCGGCGGTGCGCGGGGTGAAGTAATCCGTGTGCGGGTCAACGGCACTGGTGTACGAGTTCATGAAGAACTGGAAGACGTCTTCGCCCTTCAGTTCATTGACCGACTTCTCCAGCGTCGCGTAGCGCTTGTCCAGCGTCTTGCGGATGTCGTCCGGCTTCTTGCCGGCCAGCTTCAGGCGCAGCCAGTCGTTCTTGACCGACTTGCGCCACAGCTCATCCAGCTCTGCACTGCTGGCCGCCCACGGCACCTTCTTGCGGTCGTATTCGAAGCGCTCGTCGGTGGTGAAGTCCGGCTCCTGCTTGAGCAGCTTGCGCGCGTAGGCCACACGTTCGCCGACGCGCTGCTTGTAGACCGCGAACACCTGGAACGCCGGCTCCAGCTCGCCGCCACGGATGGCCGAGGAAATGTTGGCTTCGAACGGCGCGAAGCGCGCCACGTCGGCCTGGGTGAAGTACTGCTTGCCGCCGTCCAGCGTCTCCAGGTAGCGCTTGAACACGTCCTTGGAGGTGGCCTCGTCCAGCGCACGCGGGCGGTACGCGTAGCGGCTGTCGGACAGCAGGCCGTACACCAGCTTGGAGGTGGTCACCTGATCGGCGGTTGCCGCAGCGGGCAATGCCGGCGAATCGGCCTTGGCCGCCAGCGCCAGCGGCGCGACCAGCGCCAGGGCCATCAGGAATGCGGGGGCTTTGAATTTCATTGACGTGCTCGAAGGCGCCTTGCCAAGGGGGAGACTGCGGGGTGTTAAGACACCACGACAGTGCCGAAAGTTGCCGGGTTTGTCACCCGGCCGCGCTCGGTGGAAAACCAGCCTAGCCGGGCCGGTGTAGCAAATTGTGAATGGCTGAAGAGCGGCGCACCCAGCGGCGCCGTCTGTCCGGTTGCAGAGGGCATGGGGTTGCAAGCCCCCTGAGTCAGGGGGCAGCCGCGAAGCGGCGGGGGTGTGGGTGGTGGTAAGCCGGGGCCCACGGTGTGCGCAGCGCAGCGTGGGAAGCGGTAGCGCGCATCGCGCAACCGCTTACCGGACGCCGGCGCCCTTGGCCTGCACGTCGGCGTGGTACGACGAGCGCACCATCGGGCCGGAGGCCACGTGGCTGAAGCCCAGCTCGTAGCCGTAGTCTTCCAGCGCCTTGTAGTCCTCGGGGGTCCAGTACTTCAGCACCGGGTGGTGATGCGCGGTCGGCTGCAGGTACTGGCCGATGGTGATCATGTCCACGTCGTGCGCGCGCAGGTCACGCATGGTGGCCTTGATCTGCTCGAACTCTTCGCCCAGGCCCAGCATGATGCCGCTCTTGGTCGGCACGTCCGGATGCTGCGCCTTGAAGTTCTTCAGCAGGTTCAGCGACCACTGGTAGTCCGCACCCGGGCGCACGTTGCGGTACAGGTCCGGCACGGTTTCGATGTTGTGGTTGAACACGTCCGGCGGGTTCTGCGCCAGGATCTCCAGCGCGCGCTCCATGCGGCCCTTGCCGCGGAAGTCCGGGGTCAGCACTTCGATGCGGGTGCCCGGCGACTTCGCGCGGATGGCACTGATGCAGTCGACGAAGTGCTGGGCACCGCCGTCGCGCAGGTCATCGCGGTCGACGCTGGTCACCACCACGTACTTCAGCCCCATGTCGGCCACGGTCTGGCCGAGGCTGGCCGGTTCGTTGGCATCCGGCGGCTTCGGGCGGCCGTGGGCGACGTCGCAGAACGAGCAGCGGCGGGTGCAGACCTCGCCGAGGATCATGAACGTTGCCGTGCCGTGGCCGAAGCACTCGTGGATGTTCGGGCAGCTGGCTTCCTCGCACACCGTCACCAGGCGGTTCTCGCGCAGCTTGGCCTTCAGGTTCTGCACGGCATTGCCCGAAGGAATGCGCACGCGGATCCAGGACGGCTTGCGCAGCACCGGCGCGTCGGCGAACTGCACCGGCGAGCGGTTGATCTTGTCACCGCCCAGCTGCTTGACCCCGGCCTGCAACGGCGCGGCGGACGGAGAGTCGCCCTGCACGATCTGCAGGGGAATGGAACGGGCGGTGGTTTCAGTCATGGCAGTTCCGGGGGCGGTCAGGCGGCCGCAGAAAGATCAGGCAGTTCGGGCGTGGGCTGCAGCAGCAGGCCGAACTGGCGGGCCAGGTGGTCCAGCAGCACCGGCTTGACGGCCTCCATCCCGGAGGGCCCGCCCAAGTCTACCACCGAGGTCACCTGCAACCCCTGATAGCCACAGGGGTTGATACGGTGGAAAGGTTCCAGGTCCATGGACACGTTGAAGGCCAGTCCGTGGAAGGTGCAGCCGCGGCGCACGCGGATGCCGAGTGCGGCGATCTTGGCGCCACCGACGTAGACGCCCGGGGCACCCTCGCGGCGTTCGGCGCCGATGTTCCACTCGGCCAGCGTGTCGATGATGGCCTGCTCGATGCGGCACACGTAGTCGCGCACACCGATGCCCAGCCGTGGCAGGCGCAGCAGCGGATAGACCACCAGCTGGCCGGGGCCGTGATAGGTCACCTGGCCGCCGCGGTCCACGTGCAGCACCGGGATCTCGCCCGGCGCCAGCACATGCTCGTCCTTGCCGGCCTGGCCCAGGGTGAATACCGGGTCGTGCTCGACCACCCACAGCTCATCGGCGTCGGCCTCGCTGCGCTGGTCGGTGAAGCGCTGCATGGCGCGCCACACCGGTTCATAGGCCTGGCGGCCGAGGTCGCGGACCAGCGCCGGGCGCGGCGCACGGTCTTCCGGGGCGGCTTCGGCCGGGCAGCTGTCGGCTACAGCGTCCACTTCACTTCCGGGTGGTCGCGCAGTGCCTGGTGCGCCAGGTCGTACTGTTCGCGGCTCTCGGCCTTGAACACGATGCGCACGGACACGTACTTGCCGTTGGAGGAATGCTTCCAGCTGATGCGTTCATTCACCACATCGATGCCGGCAGCCAGCAGCAGGCGGGGAAGCTCATGTTCCAGGCCGCGGTTGGCCGGGCCCATGGCACTGAGCTCGAACTGGCCGGGGAACTGGAAGCCGTGGTCGGGGTTGTCGGACTTGATTTCCATGCCCCCATTATCGGGCCGCAGGCCAACAAACCCAAGAGTATTCATCAACGTCAAACAGTGCACCGGTGAGTCGCTGCGTTGCAGCTGAACAGCCGTTCAGCATTGGCCGTTGCCCCTTGGGGCGCCGCAGGACAGTGCAGGATTGTCTTCACGAGACAATGTCGTTTTCGGAACAGACAAGTGATTCGAACGCGCTCGTTCCATCACGCCCGCACGAGTACCGTGTCGCGGCATATAACGACAGACAGAAAAAACCTCCACATGAGCCCCCCTTCCCAACGTCGCCTTGCAGCCCTCGGGCTGTCCGGCCTGCTGGCTGCTGCCCTCCCCCTCGCCGCCCAGGCGGCCGAACAATGTGGCCCGGACGCGATGCGCGACCACCCTCCGCAGGTCAATTTCCGCGTTGACAACGACCTGTTCGGCGGCCGCCACCAGGACCAGGGCTATACCAATGGTGCACTGTTGACCCTGGTCTCGCCCAATCTGGTCGATTACACCGACGACCCCTGCCTGCCACGCATGGCCCGCTGGGTGAACCAGTACCTGGAAGGGCTGCATCCGGGCAAGTTCGAACAGCAGAACATGATCTTCAGCATCGGCCAGGGCATCTTCACCCCGACCGATTTCAGCCGCAGGGACCTGATTGAGGACGACCGCCCTTACGCCGGCGTACTGATCGCAAACTTCGGTTTCAATGCGCGCAGCGGCGACCGCCTGCAGACCACCCAGCTGACGCTGGGCGTGGTTGGCCCGTGGGCACAGGGCAAGCAGGTGCAGAATGCCGTGCACGAAGTGCTGGGCGACGAGAAATTCAAGGGCTGGGACAACCAGCTGCACAACGAGCCGCTGTTCATGCTGACCCATGAGCGCATGCGCCGCTGGCCGGGCGATGCCAGCGTCAATGCCGACGGCTGGGGTTGGGACGCGATCAGCCACTACGGCGGATCGATCGGCAACCTGGAAACCAAGGCCAACCTTGGCGGTGAAGTACGCTTCGGCTGGAAGCTGCCGGACGACTTCGGCAGCACGCCGTTGCGCCCGGCCGGTGAGAACACTGCGCCGACCCGCGGCGGCCGTCCCAATGGCTGGTCCTGGCACCTGTTCGCGACCTCGGACGCCGCCTGGGTGATCCGTGACATCACGCTGGATGGCAACACGTTCCGCAACAGCCACAGTGTGGACAAGCGCCATGTGGTGGCCTACGGCGGCTATGGCGTGGCGGTGATGTACGGACGCTGGAAGTTCGCTGCGGCGCGTTACCACAGCACGCGCGAGTTCAACGGCCAACGCGAAGCGCCGGTGTTCGGCAGCTTCACCATCAGCCGGTCGCTGTAGGTAGGTGCCGACCGTTGGTCGGCACACCGGGGCCGGCATATCCGGATGGATTCATGGGGAGCCGGCCAGCGGCCGGCACTACCCACATCCGGCAGGATTCATGCGCAAGCGGCATCCCGAAACAGAAAAGGCCGGCATTTGCCGGCCTTTTCCTTCACCACGCCGGGGCGTGGATCATTCCGATTCCCACCACATCCAGAAGCTGTCCCACAGGCGCTTGAAGAAGCCGGCCTGTTCGACGGCAGCCACCGCCACCAGCGGCGCTTCGGCCACCAGCTTGCCATCCAGCATCACCTTCACGGTGCCGATCTGCTGGCCGGCGGTGAACGGTGCTTCCAGGGTCTTGGGCACGTCGATGCTCGGCTTCAGGTCGTTGTAACGGCCACGCGGCACGCTCACCAGCATCGGCTGGGCCACGCCCAGCTGCACCTTGTCGGTGGTGCCCTTCCAGACCTTGTGCTCGGCCACGGCCTTGCCCGGCTCGTACAGGCGGTGGGTCTCGAAGAAGCGGAAACCCCAGTTCAGCAGGGCCAGACTGTCATCGGCACGCTGCTTTTCCGACTGGCCGCCCAGCACCACGGCGATCAGGCGCTGGTCGCCGCGCTGGGCCGAGCTCATCAGGCAGTAACCGGCTTCCGAGGTGTGGCCGGTCTTGATGCCGTCCACGCTGCCATCGCGCCACAACAGCAGGTTGCGGTTCGGCTGCTTGATGTTGCCGACCTGGAATTCCTTGATCTTGTTGTACGCGTAGGTTTCCGGGTAATCGCGCACCATCGCACGGCCCAGCAGCGCCAGGTCGTAGGCGGTGCTGTGGTGGCCCTGCGCAGTCAGGCCATGGGCGTTGACGAAGTGCGAATTCTTCATGCCGATCTTGGCGGCATAGCTGTTCATCAGCGACGCAAAAGCTTCTTCGCTGCCTGCCACGTGCTCGGCCAGGGCGATCGCGGCGTCGTTGCCGGACTGGATCGCCATGCCCTTTTCCATGTCTTCCAGGCGCGCGGTCTGGTTGACCGGGAAGCCGCTGTAGCTGCCATCGGTACCCGCGCCACCTTCGCGCCAGGCGCGTTCGCTCATCATCACCTGGTCATCCGCACGGACCTTGCCGTTCTTGACCTCGGCGGCGATCACGTAGGACGTCATCACCTTGGTGATGCTGGCCGGAGCCAGCTGTTCGTTGATGTTTTCACCAGCCAGCACCTGGCCGGTGGCGTAATCCATCAGCACCCAGGCCTTGGACACGCTCGGCGCCGGCGCCGGCGGAGTGGCGACGGTGGCCGGGGCGGCAGCGGCGGCGGCAGGCGCCGGCGTGGCCGGAGTCGGCAGCGGCGTCTGGGCGGAAGCCAGGCCCACCACCAGGGTGGCGGCCAGGGCGGTGGCGGCGGAACGGAAATTCATTGGACAGCAGGCTCCAGGGGACGGCCGGGAATGGAGGGTGGAACGTAGCGGCCATTGTAAGGCCGGGGCAGCATGGGCCGGCAGCACCGGCCCGGGTGGATCAATCCTTGACGATCTGCGGCGAACCCAGCCCCAGACCGGCGATGCGGCCGACAAGTTCCGCGGCACTGGCATGGTCGCTGGCGGGAACGCGCAGGCGGAACAGCGTACGGCCACCGGCGGCGATGTCACTGATGGTGGCACCGACGATGCCCGCGGCGTTGAGCTGGCCCATCGCGCGGTTGGCGTTGTCACGGTTGGAGAAGCTGGCAACCTGCACCATGACTGCGCCCACCACCTGCTGCGACAGGCTGGGGGTAGCGGCGGCGGTGCGGACCGGTGCCTGCGCAGCGGCGCGCGGCGTGGTGCTGGCAACGACCGCCGGAGCTGGCGCGTATGTGGTGCTGCGCACCGGCGGAGCACTCGGCGGCAGGCTGCTGACCGCCACATCCGGCACGGTGCTGGCCACGCCCTGGGTGGTGGCCGGCTGGCCACGCGCCGGCATGCCATCGGCCGGCAGCCCCTTGACCAGGCGATCGATGTCGCTGTCGGCGGCGGCACGCGCGGTCGGTGCCGGGCGCGCACTGGCTACAGCGCTGGCGGCGGCCGCTTCCGCAGCACGACGCTCGCGGCGCGGCGGCTTCTGCGCCAGCAGGTTGCCCTCACCCGGCTGCAGCGCGCGCACTTCCACGTTGCCGGTGCCGCGCTGGGTGATGCCCAGGCGCACAGCGGCGGCATAGCTGAGATCGACCACGCGGCCATCATGGAACGGACCGCGATCGTTGACGCGCACGATCACCGACTCACCGTTGTCGAGGTTGGTCACGCGGGCGAAGCTGGGCAGCGGCAGCGTCTTGTGCGCAGCGGTGAACTGGTACATGTCGTAGACCTCGCGGTTGGAGGTCAGGCGGCCATGGAACTTGGCACCGTAGTACGACGCAGTGCCACGCTCGACATAGTTGCGGGTGTCGTCGAGCACTTTGTACGACTTGCCCAGCACCACGTACGGCGTCTTGTTGCCGATCGCCGAGCGTTCTTCCGCGGTCACTTCCGGCTCGGGGATGCAGGCCACGTTGGGAATGTAGTCCGGCGTGCTGTCACGCACGCCCGGCTTGTACAGGCCACCGGCGGTGTAGTTGCCGCGGGTGCTCAGGTCTTCCTTGGCCGCCGCGTAGGGCGATCCTTCCGGGCAGTGTGCCGGGCGCGAGCCACGACCCTGCACCAGGGTGCCGCCGGACTTGCCACCATGGCCGGCCGTGGCCGGCTTCTTCGGCGCGCTGCTGCAGGCAGCCAGTGCGAGGACGATCAAGCCTGGGACCAGCCATCTGATGTTCATGCCGGGGGCAGCTCCTGTCCGGCGATGGCCTGGGACAACTGGAACACGGCCATCGCGTACATCTTCGAGAGGTTGTAGCGGGTGATCGCGTAGTAGTTCTGGAAGCCCAGCCAGTACTGCTTGCCGGTGCTGCCTTCAAGCGTGATCGGCGTGGCGGTGGCGCCCGGCTGCACCGCTGCGCTGGGCTGGTAGCCACGCTTCGCCAGGTCGGCCAGCGACCAGGTCGGCATCCATTCGGTCGGATTGAATTCCTCACGGCCCGGCGCCAACGTGGCCGGCACGGCCACCTGCCCGCCACGCACCCAGCCACCCTTCTTCACGAAGTAGTTGGCGATGGACGAGAACACGTCGTCGTAGCTGGTGAACAGGTCGCGACGGCCGTCGCCATTACCGTCCACCGCGTAATCGAGGTAGCTGGACGGCATGAACTGGCCCATGCCCATCGCGCCGGCATAGCTGCCCTTGAGCGTGGTGATGTCCAGGTTCTCTTCGCGGCCCAGCTCGAACAACTTGGCCAGCTCATCGCGGAAGAACAGCTCGCGGCGCACTTCGCGCTCCAGCTTGGCCGGGTCGCCGCTGCGCGGGTAGTAGAACGCCAGCGTGTACAGCGCATCGAGCACGCGATGGCTGCCGGCATTCTTGCCGTAGCTGGTTTCCACGCCGATGATCGCCACGATCACTTCGGCCGGCACACCGGTGCGCTGCTGCACGCGATCCAGTTCGGCGCGATGCTGGGCCAGGAACGCGCGGCCGCCATCGATGCGCGCCTTGCTGATGAACATCGGCCGGTACTCGTTCCACGGCTTGACCCGTTCGGCCGGGCGCGACATCGCGGCGATGATCGGCTGGCGCACCTGCGCCTGGTCGAGCACGCTGCTGATCTGCTCCGGCTTCAGGCCATAGCGCTTGGCGGTATCGGCAATGAAGCGGGCCCGTGCGACCTCGAACGGCACCGGGGTGAGATCGACCGGCGGCGCGGTGGCGGCAGCGGCTTCGGGCGCGGCCTCGGCCGGGCCATGGGCCTTGGCGGCGGGCTGGCGCGGCGTACTGCTGGCCTGGGGCGAAGACGGTGGGGACTTCGGCTGGGTCGCGCAGGCGACCAGGCCGAGGGTGAGCATGCAGGCCAGAGTGCGTCGAATCATCGTCGCAGGTTAGCAGGTCATGGATGAATTAAAACCCCTAACACCATGAATCACAACGATTTGCCTGCGAGCAGCGGCAAATGTGAAGACGTCGTGATCACACTTCCCCATTCAGATAGAGGTTGCCGGTTGCGTCCCCATCCCCGCAGACGCAACCGGCGACCGGATCCGGTCGGTACCCGCGCGGCTGCCGCTCCCCAGTGGCAGTGCTCCGCGCTCCCTGTACCCGTTGGATCAGTACTGCTTCCCGCCCGACGCCCCCTCGCGCTGCAACGATTGACGGCGCGCCGTGCCGAACGGGCCGCCATTGTGCAGGCCGATTACGACAAGTCCATTGATCAGGATCAACGCGCTGTAAAAGTGTGAACCAGCTAACGCTTTTTCCGGACTTTGGTCAGTGGACGTGCTGCCGTGCATCGTTGTGAGAACGCTTCCACAACGGGCGTTGCGCAGAGTCAGGAAGTTTCCAGCCAACGGCGCAGCCCCTCGTGGGTGGGGTGTGTTGCGGAAAGCAGAAGCCGCCGCTGGGCCGGTCGGGTTGGGTACGCGGGGGACGCCGTGAATCCGTCCCTGGAGGCTTGGCAGCCGCTTGCTCTTGCGCGCAGTCCTGCACGCGCGGCAAGGCCAGGGTTGGGCGTCCTGCCCAACCCGCCCGAGGCATGCCTCGGGCCCATGCGGCTGACACCCCCGCATACCCAACCCGACCGCCCTCTGACAGATTTCGGTGGTCTGCCACCCACGGAGAAGAAAGAGAAGATCACAAGCGGGTCGCGCGCTGCGCTTGCTCGAGAGCCGAGCATGGCTATGCCGGTCGTCCTGACCGGCACCCTTCGGGCCGTCGCCGTGGGCGACGTTGGCAGCGGCTCCTGCCGCTGCCTTCGGCTCTACACAAAGCAAGGAAGCGACCCGCCAGGCCGCTTTTGCTTTTGATCTTCTTTTTCTTCTCCGTGGGTGGACGCGCACGGAACCTGTCCGTGGCCGGGTAGATGGGCTGCGCAGGGGCGTGAGCCGCATGGATGCGGCGACCGAGCTTACATGGACGTACTTGCAGCGTCCCCTGCGCAGCCCATCTACCCGGCCCCACCCATGAACTGCTTTGCGCGACCACCCACGAGGGGCTGCGCCGTTGGCTGGAAACCCTATCCCCCGTGCACGGGCCGGTGCCCACGCACCGCCATCACCAACCCGATACCGGCCAGCAACGAGACCGCTGATGTCCCGCCATAACTGATCAACGGCATCGGAATGCCCACCACCGGCAGCAGGCCGGAAATCATTCCACCGTTCACCAATACGTAGACGAAGAACGCCAGCCCCAGGCTGCCGGCCAGCAACCGCGCATGGGTGTCGCGCGCGTGCACTGCGATCCACAGGCAACGCCCGACCACGAACAGGTACAGCGCGAACAGCGTCGCCACACCGATCCAGCCGAACTCCTCGGCCAGCACCGAAAACGCGAAGTCGGTGGTGTACTCGGGCAGGAAATCCAGTGTGGCCTGGGTGCCCTGCCCCCAGCCACGTCCCTGCCAGCCACCGGAACCGATCGCGATGCGCGACTGCAGGATGTTCCAGCCGGTGCCGAGCGGGTCTGCTGCCGGGTCGAGGAAGGTCAGTACGCGATCCTTCTGGTACTGCCGCAACACGCCGAGCCAGGCCAGTGGCGCGGCCACCGCCAGCCCCACCGCGCCGGTGGCCACCCAGCCCCAGTGCAGGCCCGCCAGCAACAACGCGAACACACCGCTGGCGGTGACCAGCGTGGCGGTACCGAGGTTGGGCTGCATCAGGATCAGCACGGCGGGAACGCCGATCAGCACTGCGGCCGTCAGTACCGTGCGTGGTGACGGTGGCAGCGGTTGCCGGTGCAGGTACCAGGCCATCATCAACGGCAGGCTGAGCTTGAGCAGCTCGGAGGGCTGCAGGTAGAAGACGCCGAGGTTGAGCCAGCGCTGCCCGTACTTGCCGGTGCCGATCACATACACCGCCATCAGCGGCAGCATCGACAGCGCGTACAGCGCCGGTGTCCACGCGCGCAGGCGCAGCAGCGAAACACGCGACAGCAGCCACATCGCCAGCAGGCCACCGGCGAAGCGCGCCGCCTGCCCGGCCACCGGACCGGACACGCTGTGCAGCACCGCCAGCCCCGCGCCCATCAGGATCAACAACGCGACCAGCAACGGCAGGTCGATCGTGCGCACCGCCTCACGGCAGCCGCCAAGCATTCGTTTCCAGTCCACGCTGGCCACGGTAACAACGCGCGCTTGCGTGAAGCTGTCAGGGTGCTTCTGCGTCTGTAGAGTCGAGCCGTGCTCGACTGCCTTTCATGCAGCAGAAGCAGTCGAGCACGGCTCGACTCTACAGAACAGCGAGAAGCAATCGAGCATATGGAAGCGCGGTGAAAGGCGCGGCCGTTGTTACCCGTAGCCGCCGTGCACTGGATTGTGGCTACGCACGGCCATCACCAACCCGAAGCCGGCCAGCAGCGAGACCGCCGAGGTACCGCCATAGCTGATCAGCGGCATCGGCACGCCCACCACCGGCAGCAGGCCGGAGATCATCCCGCCGTTCACCAGCACGTAGACGAAGAACGCCAGGCCGGTGGCGCCGGCCAGCAGGCGCGAATAGGAATCGCGCGACTGGCTGGCGATCCACAGGCAGCGCCCGATCACCACCAGGTACAGCGCCAGCACGGTGGCCACGCCGATCCAGCCGAACTCCTCGCTCAGCACCGAGAACGCGAAGTCGGTGGTCTGCTCGGGAATGAAGTTCAGGTGCGACTGCGAGCCCTCGCCCCAGCCCTTGCCATCGAAGCCGCCGGAACCGATCGCGATCTTCGACTGGATGATGTTCCAGCCAGCACCCAGCGCATCCATCTCCGGGTCCAGGAACATCATGATGCGGTCCTTCTGGTACGGCCGCAGCAGCCAGAACCAGGCCACCGGCGCGACCGCAGCCACGCCACCCACGCCCAGCCCGACCCACCACCACGGCAGGCCTGCCAACAGCAGCACGAACACGCCGCTGGCGGCGATCAGCACACCGGTACCGAAGTCCGGCTGCAGCATCACCAGGCCGGTCGGTACGCCGATGATGACCAGGGACACGAGCACGGTATTGAAGCGCGGTGGCAACGGCATCTTGTGCAGGTACCAGGCCACCATCATCGGCAGGCTGACCTTGAGCAGCTCGGCCGGCTGCAGGTAGAAGAATTTCAGGTCGAGCCACTGCCGGCCGTATTTGCCGGTGCCCAGCACGAACACCGCCAGCAACGGGATCATCGAGATCGCGTAGATCATCGGCGTAGCCGAGCGGATGCGCAGGATCGGTACCCGTGAGATGCCCCACAGCGCAGCCATGCCCACTGCGAAGCGCGCGCCCTGGGCCATCACCAGGCCGTCGCCACCGGCACTCTTCAAGGTGGCCAGGCCGATCACCATCAGCGCGCCCAGGGCCAGGCACAGTACCCAGTCCAGCGTGCTGAAGAAGCGGCGCAGCATGTCGCCGGCCCAACGCAGGAACACTCTCATCGTGCGGGCTCCGCGGTGGTCGGGCGTGGCGTGGCCGGCAGCGCCGCGGCGGCCGGCGTCCCCGGCTGCGGTGCGGGTGCGGGTGCCGGTTCCGGCGCAGGCACGCCAATCAGCACGGGGTGTTCCCCCAGTTGTGCCGCAGCAAGGTCACCGGCCTGGCGCGCGCCCACATCTTCGTTGTCGAATGCGGTTGCACCGATGGCGGTGGTGCCGCGCTCGCTGTCCAGCGGCTGCATGCCTTCGGGCATCTTGCCCAGCAGATAGGCATCAAACACCTTGCGGGCGATTGGTGCGGCCGCCGCACCGCCGTAACCACCACCTTCCACCGCGATCGCCAGCGCGATCACCGGCTGGTCAACCGGCGCGAAACCGACGAACAGCGCGCGGTGGCGCAGGTGCATCGGCAGGCTCTTCGGGTTCACTGCAGCGGTGCCCTTGCGGCTGACGACCTGCGCGGTACCGGTCTTGCCTGCCATCGTGTACGGCGCGCCGGCCGCCATTCGCGCAGCGCTGCCGCCAGGCAGCATGGTGGCCATCATGCCTTCGCGCACCGCCTGCAGGTTGTTCGGGTTCGGGCTGACCGGTTTGCTCTCGCCCGGGTCGGTCGCCATCCAGTCATGGTCGAACCCCGCACGCTGCTGGATCACCAGATGGGGCGTGCGCAGCTGCCCGTTGGCCAGCCCACTGACGCCCCGCGCCAGCTGCAGCGGAGTGACCTTCCAGTCACCCTGGCCGATGCTGATGTTGACTGTATCGCCCGGATACCAGGCTTCCTTGCGGCTCTTCCGCTTGTAGGCCGGCGACGGCAGGATGCCGCCGATCTCGCCGGTCAGGTCGATGCCGGTCGGCTGGCCGAAGCCGTAGTACTCCATGTAATGGTCGAAGCGCTCGATGCCCAGATCCAGCGCCAGCTTGTAGTAATACGTGTTGACCGATTGCGCGATCGACTTGCGCAGGTCGGTCCAGCCGTGGCCGCCGCGGTGCGAGTCACCCCAGCCACGCGAGGTGCCGGGCAGGTAGAACATGCCGGTGGACAGCACCTTGTCTTCCGGGCGGCGCACGCCCGAATCGAGGCCAGCCAGGCCGATCAGCGGCTTCAGCGTGGAACCGGGGGCGACGCCACCGAGCACCAGGCGATTGAACTGCGGCCGCGACGGGTTGTCGTTCAGCGCCTTGAAGTCGGCATGGGAAATACCGTTGACGAACAGGTTGGGGTCGTAGGACGGCAGGCTGACCATCGCCAGCACTTCGCCGGTGCGCGGGTCCATCGCCACCGCCGAGCCTTCCTGGTCGCCGAAGGCGGCCACCATGGCGCGCTGCAGGTCGGCGTCGATCGACAGCCGCAGGTCGGCGCCGGACTGCGCGGCGACGCGGCCGATGGTGCGGATCGCACGGCCCTGCACGTTGGTCTCGACCTGCTCGTAGCCGACCTTGCCGCGCAGCTGCTGCTCGTAATAACGCTCCAGGCCGGACTTGCCGATGTGGGTCAGCGCGGCATTGCCCTCGCCGAGGATTTCCAGATCCTTGTCATCGACGCGGCCGACGTAACCGATGATGTGCGCGAACAGATCGCCATAGGGATAGCGACGGGTCAGGTAGGGTTCCAGCTCGACGCCGGGGAAGCGCCAGCGGTCGACGGCAAAGCGCGCCATCTCCTCGTCGCTCATGCGCAGCTTCAGCGTGACCGGCAGGAACTTGCGGCGCGCCTTGCGCGACTTGTTGAACGCTTCCAGTTCTTCCGGGCTGATGCTGATGATCTTCGCCAGCCCTTCCAGGGTGGCGTCCATGTCCTTGACCTTGTCCGGGGTCACGTCCAGGCGGAAGGCCGGCACGTTCTCGGCCAACAGGCGGCCGTTGCGGTCGTAGATCATGCCGCGCCCGGGCACCACCGGCCGCGGCTTGATGCGGTTGGCTTCCGAGCGCGTGGCGTAGACGTCGTGGTCCAGCACCTGCAGCTTGAAGTACCAGCCGCCCAGGCCCAGCAGGCAGACCAGCACACCCAGGAAGCCCAGCGCCGCGCGGCGGCGGAACTGTTCGGCTTCGGCGTGCGGGTTCTTGACCTGGCGGCGCGGAATCATGGCTCAGCGCCCGCGCTTGCCGAAGCGCACCGCGTCCAGCAGCACGAATACCAGCGGCCACAGGCCCATGCCCAGCAGCGGTGCCCACCAGTACGACCACGGCAGGGTCGGCTCATCCACCACGATGTGGACCAGCGCGCTGACGATGCGGTCGTTGAACAGCAGGCCGCCGATGGCCAGCATCTGCTGGGACATCGGGAAGAAGCGGATGCGGGCGCGGAAGCGCTGCAGGATGAAGGCCAGCATCACCAGCCGCAGCGACTGTTCGCCGAGTACACCGCCGTACAGCAGATCGGCGATCACGCCACTGGCGAAAGCGACGCCCAGGCCGACACGCTCAGGCGCTTCAATCACCCAATAGGCCAGCACCAGCGCCAGCCAATACGGGCGCAGCGGCTGCAGCAGCGCCGGCAACGGCAGCAGGCCCAGCAGCAGCGCCACCACCAGGCTGGCCGGCAGCACCCACGGGTTGTCGCGCAGGCGGCTCATCGCTGGGCCTCCGGCGCGGTCGGTTGCCGGCCAGCGGCCGGCACTACCGTCGCCGACCCAGCATCGGGTGGAGAGCCCCCCTCTTGTTGAGGGGGGCGCGCTGAAGGCGCGGGGGTAAGGTGGGATGCCCCCCCGGCAGCCTGGTTTGCCGAAGGCAAACTTGGCTGAAGCAATTCGCTGGCCGCAGGCAAGCGAATTGCCGCGCCCGGGCGCAGCAGCAGCACGTCGCGGCCGCGGTCCAGCTGCGCCGCCGGCTTCAGTTCGCCGACCAGGAAGGCGTGCGTGTCGTCCGGACGCAGGCCGGTGATGGTGCCGACCGGGAAGCCGGCCGGGAAGCGGCCACCGAGGCCGGAGGTGACGATCTCATCGCCCACTTCCACGCCGGCACTGAGCGGGATGTCGCGCAGTTCCAGCTTGTCGCCGCGGCCGTAGACGATCAGGCGAACGCCGTTGCGGGCCACCGTCACCGGCACCGCGTGGTCGGGGTCGGTCAGCAGCAGCACGGTGGAGGTACCGCCAGTGACGCTGATCACCTGGCCCATCAGACCGCCGGCATCGATCACCGCCTGGCCGACGTGCACGCCTTCGCGGCTGCCGGCGTCGAGCACCAGACGCTGCTTCACCGGATCCAGGTCGATGTCCAGGATCGGTGCCAGCTGCACGTCCAGGCCGCTGCGCTCGGCCACGTTCAGCAGCTCGCGCAGCTGGGCATTGTCCAGCGCGGCGGTCTGCAGGCGGGTCAGGCGCGCGTTGGCCAGCAGCAGCTGGTTGCGCAGTTCGCGGTTCTCGGTGACCAGCTGGGTGTGGCTGGCAGCGGAATCCTTGACCTGGTTGCCGAGCTTGCCCGGCAGTCCCGCCAGTGCCCATACCGGCTGCACCAGGCTGTTGGCCTGCCCGCGCAGCTGCGCAAGCCAGCCGGCCTGGTCGTCAAGCACGATCAGGGTGATGGCCAGTGCGAGATAAGCCAGCAGACGCAGCGGGCTGGCGGCATCACCGGATCGGGAAGCAACGGGAGGTCCGGCGTAGGGCGGCACGGCAACGATTCAACTGGCAGAAGGCGGAAGGGAAACACGCGGACGCCCCGCCGGTGCCGGCCTACCCTCATGGTGGGCCGCACCCCGGAGGGGCGCTGCGGGCGCAGGCAGCCGGGACGGCTTATTCCGGCGCAAAGAACTCGTTGCCGTGCATGTCGACCAGCTCCAGCGCACGGCCACCGCCGCGGGCCACGCAGGTCAGCGGATCGTCCGCCACCTGCACGTGCAGGCCGGTTTCCTCGGAAATCAGGCGGTCCAGGTCACGCAGCAGGGCGCCACCACCGGTCAGCACGATGCCGCGCTCGGCGACGTCGGCGCACAGTTCCGGCGGCGTCTGTTCCAGCGCCAGCTTGACCGCGCTGACGATGCCCGACAGCGGCTCGTGCAGGGCTTCAAGCACCTCGTTGGAGCTGATCTTGATCATCTTCGGCACGCCCTCGGCGAGGTTGCGGCCGGAGATTTCCATCTCGATCACTTCCGCCTGCGGGTAGGCGCAGCCCAGCTCGACCTTGATGCGCTCGGCGGTGGCTTCGCCGATCAGCATGCCGTGGTTGCGGCGCACGTAGTTGGTGATCGACTCGTCGAAGCGGTCGCCGCCGATGCGGACCGAGGCCGAATAGACGATGCCGTTGAGCGAGATCACCGCAACTTCGGTGGTGCCGCCGCCGATGTCGATGACCATCGAGCCACGGGCTTCGGTGACCGGCATGCCGGCGCCGATCGCGGCGGCCATCGGCTCTTCGATCAGGAACACATCACGGGCACCGGCTTCCTCGGCCGATTCCTTGATCGCGCGGCGCTCGACCTGGGTCGAGCCGGCCGGCACGCAGACCAGCACGCGCGGGCTCGGGCGCAGCACGCGCGACTTGTGCACCTTCTTGATGAAGTGCTTGAGCATCGCCTCGGTGTAGGTGAAGTCGGCGATGACGCCGTCCTTCATCGGGCGGATGGTGGTGATGTGGCCCGGGGTACGGCCAAGCATCTGCTTGGCTTCGGCGCCCACGGCTGCCACCGAGCGGGTACCACCGATGGCACGGTCCTGGCGCACGGCCACGACCGACGGCTCGTTCAGCACGATCCCCTGCCCGCGCACGTAGATGAGGGTGTTGGCCGTGCCCAGGTCGATGGACAGGTCGTTGGAGAACATGCCACGGAGTTTCTTGAACATCTGAGGAAGGAGTCCTGAGGGGTGTCGTGCCCGCCGCGGGATGGCGAAAAAATGGGCAGAAATCGAGGCCGACAAGCCTAGCAACCCGCCTGCCGCCGAGCAAGGAAAAAACTAGCTGAACCCGCGTCTTCACAGGCTTTCGGCCTGATCGGGTCTCACCCGGTTCTGGCCCTGAGCGGCACCAGCGGGTAACCTTTGCGCCGTCGGGCGCCCAAGGGCGCCGTTTGCTTGCCCGCCGAACCGGGCCGGCCCACCCCAAAATTCACCGCATAGGCTTACATCGATGTCCGCTCTGATCTGTGGTTCTCTTGCCTTCGACACCATCATGGTGTTCCCGGACCAGTTCAAGAATCACATCCTGCCGGACAAGGTGCACATCCTGAACGTGTCCTTCCTGGTGCCGCGCATGCGCCGCGAGTTCGGCGGCTGCGCCGGCAACATCGCCTACAACCTGCACCTGCTGGGCGGCCAGCCGATCCCGATGGGCACCGTCGGTTCGGACTTCGGCCCGTACCGCGAGTATTTCGAAGGCCTGGGCATCGACCTGACGCGCGTGCGCGTGATCGATGAGCTGTTCACCCCGCAGGCGTTCATCACCACCGACCACGACAACAACCAGATCACCGCCTTCCATCCAGGCGCGATGATGCGTTCCTACGAGAACCACGTGCGTGGCGTGCCCGGCGTGACCCTGGGCCTGGTCGGCCCGGACGGTCGCGAAGGCATGATCCAGAACGCGCAGGAATTTCACGAAGACGGCATCCCGTTCATCTTCGACCCGGGCCAGGCCATGCCGCTGTTCAACGGACCGGAGCTGCGCGCCTTCATCGACCAGGCCGACTACGTGGTGGTCAACGACTACGAGTCGAACCTGCTGCAGGAACGCACCGGTTGGGACGAGAAGGAGATCGTCAGCCGGGTCAAGGCCTACATCACCACCCGTGGCCCGAAGGGCGCGGTCATCCACACCCCGGAAAAGAGCTACGACATCCCGCCGGCGCACGAGCGCCGCGTGGTCGACCCGACCGGTTGTGGCGACGCCTTCCGCGCCGGCCTGATCTACGGCATCCAGAAGGGCTACGACTGGCTGACCATCGGCCGCATGGGCAACCTGATGGGCGCGCTGAAGGTGGAGCACCCGGGCACCCAGAACCAGCGTTTCACCTTCGAAGAGTTCAACGAGCAGTTCAAGCAGCAGTTCGGTTACGCGCTGAACGCGTAAACCGAACTGCCCGCGCATCTGTTCGGTGGGTGTCGACCTTGGTCGACACGCTGTGCCTTGGTAGGTGTCGACCTTGGTCGACACTGCCGGCCAGCGGCCGGCACTACCCCTTCTGCTGCCAGGCCGCCAACAGTCCGCGGCAATCGGCGAAATGCCAGTCGGCACTGCCTGGCCACGGGTTCTCCGGCAGGTTGACCAGCACGGTATGGGCGCCCGCGGCGCGCCCGCACTCCAGGTCATAGGCGTGGTCTCCGACCATCACCGCCTCCGCAGCCCCGATTCCCCAGCGTCGAAGATGCTGCTGCAGGCCATCCGGCGACGGCTTGGGCACCGCTTCATCGCGGCCGATGATGTCGGCATCGTCGAACAGTTCCCCGACCCCGATCGCGTCCAGGGTCAGCTTCGCCAGCGCATGATCGTTGCGGGTCAGGATGCCCAGCCGGCAGCCCGCCGCCGACAGCGCGCGCAGCAGCGTCACCGCACCCGGCGCCGGCAGCGCCTCCTCGGCCAGCGTGCGTTCGTGATCCAGCAGCCACTCACGCTTGGCCTGCGCCGGTGCGTCCGGCAGCGCCGCGATATGGTCGAGGATGTCTTCCTCCGCGGTGATCTCCAGCGCGCGGCGGATCGCGGCGAAGTCATGCACGGCGACGGTCAGCGTACCGTCCATGTCGAACACCCAGTGCCGGATCGCGGACAGCGCGTGCACTGCGCTGCCCGTCGCGACCATCACTGCCACCACTGCGGCATGCGGCTGGTGTCGACACCACCGGTTTCGAACACCGCCGTGCGCGTGCCGCCAGCCTTGACCGGGAACTCGATGCTGATCGACTTGCCCTTGCGCGCCAGCTTCCACAGCGCCTTCTGGTCGGTAATGAACAGGGCGATGGCTTCATCGGTCTTCGGCCGCCACGCCGCCATGGAAATTGGCTTGCCGTCGTCCACGGTCACCTTCACCGTGCACTGCGGGCAGCGGAAATCGCCGGCCTGCAGCACCAGGTAGGCATGCCGCTTCCACTCCGGGTGATCGCGGAACACCAGCTGCACCGGCTTGGCACCGCTGCCATCCACATCCACCCGTTCCTTGCTGTAGATCTGCGCCGAAACCTGGTTGCCCTTGTTGCCCACCGGGATCTGGTTGTACTGCCACAGCGCCTGCATGCGGCGCAGGTCGCGCGCAGCATCGCCCTTGGCCTTGACCTCGTCGAAGCCGGCGGCGATGCGCTCGGCGGCGGCGGTGTCCTTGTATTGATCCAGCAGCGAGGCGCCATGCAGGCGCGCACGCTCCCAGTCCTGTGCGGCCACGGCCATGTCGTACTGCTTGGCCACGTCTTCGGCCTTGGCTTCCTTCTGCGCCTGCACGGCGGCTGCGGCGGCTTCCTGCGCCTTGCGCTCTTCCTCGGGGTTGCTGCAGGCAGCCAGGGCCAGGGTACAGGCGGTGAGCAGGATCAGTCGTTTCATGGCGGAGGTCCTTCGTGTTTTCGCATATCTGTAGAGTCGAGCTTGCTCGACTGCTGTTGAAGAGCCAGTCGAGCAAGCTTGTATGTTCCTCCCGGCTCCTACGAGGTATGTAGGAGCCAGGGTGGAGGGACCGTCAAGCATGCATCTGCGGATACTAGCCGACAGACGAGT
>NZ_JAXAXM020000019.1:0-71420 GCF_047500745.2 Stenotrophomonas sp. FR024 | reverse complement strand
GCTTTGACCGATGTGGAGGTCTTGCAGGCCTCTTTGGCGACCTGCAGTTTGAAACGCGCGTCGTATTTGTTCATGTATCCCTCGGGGTTGGATCTAGCGTCCAACTCCCGGGGGTCACTTCAGGACGGGTTTACGGCGTCCCCCGGCATCCCCACCCGCCCGGCCAAGCTCACCAATCCAACCGGGCGATCCGCGACCAACCCCACCCCCGCCACGAGGGGCTGCGCCGTTCGCTGAAAATCCATGTAACCGCTTACACGGAAACGGATTTTTGCCGTAACGGGTATCATGACCGGCTGACTTCACACAGGAGCCACCCGCTCATGCGCCGCAAGATCGTCGCCGGAAACTGGAAGCTGCATGGCAGCCGTCAATTCGCCAATGAACTGCTGGGGCAGGTCGCCGCCGGGCTGCCGCTGGAGGGGGTGGACGTGGTGATCCTGCCGCCGCTGCCCTACCTGGGCGAGCTGGTCGAGGACTTCGGCGAGACCGGCCTGGCCTTTGGCGCGCAGGACGTGAGCAGCAACGAGAAGGGCGCCTACACCGGCGAGGTCTGCGCCGCCATGCTGGTCGAGGTCGGCGCCCGCTATGGCCTGGTCGGCCATTCCGAGCGCCGCCAGTACCACCACGAAAGCAGCGAGCTGGTCGCACGCAAGTTCGCCGCCGCCCAGCACGCCGGCCTGGTGCCGGTGCTGTGCGTGGGCGAGACCCTGGAGCAGCGCGAGGCCGGGCAGACCGAAGCGGTCATCGCCGGCCAGCTGGCGCCGGTGCTGGAGCTGGTCGGCGCGGCCGGTTTCGCCAAGGCCGTGGTCGCCTACGAGCCGGTCTGGGCCATCGGTACCGGCCGTACCGCTACCAAGGAGCAGGCGCAGCAGGTGCACGCGTTCATCCGTGGCGAAGTCGCGCGTATCGATGCTAGAATCGCTGATTCACTGCCCATTGTTTACGGCGGTAGCGTGAAGCCCGACAATGCCGGGGAACTGTTCGCGCAGCCGGATGTCGATGGTGGGCTGGTCGGCGGCGCCTCCCTGGTGGCCGCGGACTTCCTGGCCATCGCACGGGCGGCGGCCGCGAACTAATCCTAGAAGTTTTGTCCGAGGGCGGTTTCCAATGCTGATGTTGATCCTCAATGTCGTCTACGTGCTGGTCGCTGTGGCCATGATCGCGCTGATCCTGATGCAGCGTGGCTCGGGTGCGGCGGCGGGTTCGGGCTTTGGTGCCGGTGCCTCGGGTACGGTGTTCGGTGCGCGCGGCGCCTCGAACTTCCTGTCCAAGTCGACCAAGTGGCTGGCTGTCGTGTTCTTCGGCATCAGCCTCTTCATGGCCTGGTATGCCGGTCATGGCAGCCGCCCGGCGGCCGACCAGGATCTGGGCCTGATGTCCGCACCGGCGGCAGTCGCTCCGGCGGCTCCGGCGGGCGAACTGCCGGCCGTTCCGAAGGCCGATGCGGTTCCGGCCGCCCCGGTTCCGGCCGCGAATGTGCCGGCTCAGGCGGAATCTTCGGTTTCTGGTGAAGAAAAGCCTTCGGAAGGCTCCCAGAAAGACTGAAGCCGGTTACAATACGCGGCGCATCGGGAAGATAGTCTGATGTGATCGTTTGCCCAGGTGGCGGAATTGGTAGACGCACTACCTTGAGGTGGTAGCGACGCAAGTCGTAGGGGTTCGAGTCCCCTCTTGGGCACCATTTGTAAGTAAAGCGGGTTCGTCTGGCGCGCAAGGCGCCAGGCAGATTCCCGTCCACTCCCCCATGCCAAAGCGCCTGCAGGCGCGGCGGCAGAGGCAAGAGAGAATCGCTGTGCTGGCCGAATATTTGCCGTCTCTGCTGTTTCTGATCGTTGCCACCGGTATCGGCATTACGCTGATGCTGGTTGGTCGATTCCTCGGTCCCCGCCGCCCCGATCTGGAAAAGCTGTCGCCGTACGAGTGCGGCTTCGAGGCCTTCGAAGACGCGCGCATGAAGTTCGACGTGCGCTATTACCTGATCGCGATCCAGTTCATCGTCTTCGACCTGGAAATCATCTTCATCGTGCCGTGGACCCAGGTCTTCATGGAGCTGGGTGCCCGTTCGCTCATCACCATGGGCCTGTTCGTCGGCATGCTGTTCCTCGGTTTCATTTACGTCTGGAAGAAGGGAGCGCTGGAATGGGAGTGATTCAGACTCTCGATGGCCTCATGAACAACCCCACGCCGGAAGGCCGGGTTGATGACATCCTGCGGCCGGAAGGCGACAACCCGCTGCTGGAAAAGGGCTTCGTCACCACCAGCGTCGATGCACTGCTGAACTGGGCGCGCACCGGCTCGATGTGGCCGATGACCTTCGGTCTGGCCTGCTGCGCGGTCGAAATGATGCACGCCGGCGCCGCGCGCCTGGACCTTGACCGCTACGGCGTGGTGTTCCGCCCGTCGCCGCGTCAGTCCGACGTGATGATCGTGGCCGGTACCCTGGTCAACAAGATGGCCCCGGCGCTGCGCAAGGTCTACGACCAGATGCCGGACCCGAAGTGGGTCATCTCGATGGGTAGCTGCGCCAATGGTGGCGGCTATTACCACTACTCCTATTCTGTGGTGCGCGGCTGTGATCGCGTGGTGCCGGTGGACGTCTACGTCCCGGGCTGCCCGCCGACCGCCGAGGCGCTGGTGTACGGGATCCTGCAGCTGCAGAAGAAGATCTGGCGTACACAGACCATCGCCCGCTGACCCCTTCACCTGACAAGAGCGCGCCAAGCCCCCATGGCAGAGCAAGCATCCTTCATCGACCGACTCTCCGCACGTTTCGCAGGTGCGAAGGTCATCGTGGTCGAACCCCGCGGCGAAGTGACGCTGGAAGTGCCTGCCGCCGAGTGGCACGCCACCGCCCTGGCGCTGCGTGACGAGTTTGGTTTCGAGCAGGCCGTGGATCTCTGCGGCGTCGACTACCTCGGTTATGGCTCCGACGAATGGGACACCGCCGACGTGTCCTCGCAGGGCTTCAGCCGTGGCGTCGAAGGCAAGGCCCAGGGCCGTTTCGCGTGGGGCGAGTTCCCCACCGAGGAAAACGGCGCCGACGGTGCCCGCCCGCAGCACATGCCGACCCAGCGTTTCGCCGTGGTCGCCCAGCTGCGTTCGTACCAGCACAACCTGATGATGCACCTGCGCTGCTTCGCCCCTGACGAAGCGCTGCCGGTGGTGTCCTCGCTGACCGGCATCTGGCCGGGCCTGAACTGGTTCGAGCGCGAAGCGTTCGACCTGTACGGCGTGATCTTCGAAGGCCACCCGGACCTGCGCCGGATCCTGACCGACTACGGTTTCGTCGGCCATCCGTTCCGCAAGGACTTCCCGCTGATCGGCAATGTCGAAGTCCGCTACGACGAAGAAAAGAAGCGCGTGATCTACGAACCGGTCACCTCGGTGGAGCCGCGTGTCGGCGTGCCGCGCGTGATCCGCGACGACGCCCGTCTGCAGACCGCAGAAGGTGAGCGCGCGCAGGAGGCAGTGAAGTGAGCCACGTACACCAGGCCGGCGAAGCCTTCGCCAGCAACGCCGCCGAAAGCCGGCAGGAAATCCGCAACTACACCATGAACTTCGGCCCGCAGCATCCGGCCGCGCACGGTGTGCTGCGCCTGATCCTGGAAATGGACGGCGAAACCATCATGCGCGCCGACCCGCACGTGGGTCTGCTGCACCGTGGTACCGAAAAGCTGGCCGAGTCCAAGCCGTTCAACCAGTCGATCGGCTACATGGATCGCCTGGATTACGTGTCGATGATGTGCAACGAGCACGCCTACGTGCGCGCGATCGAGACCCTGATGGGCATCGAAGCGCCGGAGCGTGCGCAGTACATCCGCACCATGTACGACGAAATCACCCGCATCCTCAACCACCTGATGTGGCTGGGCTCCAACGCGCTCGACCTGGGTGCGATGGCGGTGATGCTGTATGCCTTCCGCGAGCGCGAAGAGCTGATGGACTGCTATGAAGCGGTCTCCGGCGCGCGCATGCACGCGGCGTACTACCGTCCGGGCGGTGTCTACCGCGACCTGCCGGACCACATGCCGAAGTACAAGGAATCGCGCTGGCACAAGGGCAAGGCGCTGAAGCAGCTCAATGCTTCGCGCGAAGGCTCGCTGCTGGACTTCCTGGAGAACTTCACCGTCGAGTTCCCCAAGCGCATCGACGAATACGAAACCCTGCTGACCGACAACCGTATCTGGAAGCAGCGTACCGTCGGCATCGGCGTGGTCACTCCGGAACTGGCCCACCAGTGGGGCATGACCGGCGTGATGCTGCGTGGCTCGGGCATTGCCTGGGACCTTCGCAAGAAGCGTCCGTATGCCAAGTACGATGCCGTCGATTTCGACATCCCGCTGGGCAAGGAAGGCGACTGCTACGACCGCTACCTGGTCCGCGTTGCCGAAATGCGCGAGTCCAACCGCATCATCAAGCAGTGCGTGGCATGGCTGAAAGCCAACCCCGGCCCGGTGATGGTGAAGAACTTCAAGGTTGCTCCGCCCAGGCGCGAGGACATGAAGGACGACATGGAAGCGCTGATCCACCACTTCAAGCTGTTCAGCGAGGGCTACTGCGTGCCGGCCGGCGAGACCTACTCGGCGGTGGAAGCCCCGAAGGGCGAATTCGGCTGCTACCTGGTCTCCGATGGCGCCAACAAGCCGTTCCGCGTGCACCTGCGTGCGCCGGGCTTCGCCCACCTGTCCTCGATCGATTCGGTCGTGCGCGGCCACATGCTGGCCGACGTGGTGGCGATGATCGGTACCTACGACCTGGTGTTCGGCGAGGTTGACCGGTAATGCCGTCCGCCACGCCAACGCCCGCTGCAGGCAGCCGGCGCAAGCCGGCGCCGCAGTTTCTGGAATTTCACGTTATGCATTTCGCTGAGGTCGGCCGATGAAGGCGACAGGTAATTTCGAGGCGGCGCGCGACGTCGACCCGATGGTGGTGCTGAGCGACAAGACCCGCGCTCACATCGATCACTGGCTGTCCAAGTTCCCGCCGGACCGCAAGCGCTCTGCCGTGCTGCAGGGCCTGCATGCGGCCCAGGAGCAGAACGAGGGCTGGCTGACCGACGAACTGATCGCCGGCGTGGCCAAGTACCTGGACCTGCCGCCGGTGTGGGCCTACGAGGTCGCCAGCTTCTACTCGATGTTCGAGACCGAGAAGGTGGGCCGCAACAACGTGGCCATCTGCACCAACATCAGCTGCTGGCTCAATGGCGCCGAGGACATCGTCCGCCATTGCGAGAAGAAGCTGGGCATCAAGCACGGTGAATCGACCCCGGACGGCCGCGTCTACCTCAAGCGCGAGGAAGAGTGCCTGGCTGGTTGCGGTGGCGCGCCGATGATGGTCATCAACGGTCACTACCATGAGCGTCTGACCCTGGAAAAGGTCGACGAGCTGCTGGACGGGCTGGAGTAAGGGCATGGCACATCACCACGAATCCAAGGGTCCGGTCGGCCCCGCGCCGCTGCCGCACCAGGTGGTCTACACCACCCTGCATTACGACACCCCGTGGTCGTACGAAAGCTACCTGAAGACCGGTGGCTACGCCGCCCTGCGCAAGATCCTCGAAGAGAAGATCCCGCCGGAGCAGGTCATCGAGATGGTCAAGGCCTCGGGCCTACGTGGCCGCGGTGGCGCAGGCTTCCCGACCGGCCTGAAGTGGTCCTTCATGCCCAAGGGCAACATGCAGAAGTACATCCTCTGCAACTCGGACGAATCCGAGCCGGGCACCTGCAAGGATCGCGACATCCTGCGCTACAACCCGCATTCGGTGGTGGAAGGCATGGCGATCGCCTGCTACGCCACCGGTTCGACCGTGGGTTACAACTACCTGCGCGGTGAGTTCCACCACGAGCCGTTCGAGCACTTCGAGCAGGCCCTGGCCGACGCCTATGCAAATGGCTGGCTGGGCAAGAATGTGATGGGCTCGGGCGTGGACATCGACATCTACGGTGCGCTGGGCGCCGGCGCGTACATCTGCGGCGAAGAAACCGCGCTGATGGAATCGCTGGAAGGCAAGAAGGGCCAGCCGCGCTACAAGCCGCCGTTCCCGGCCAACTTCGGCCTGTACGGCAAGCCGTCGACGATCAACAACACCGAAACCTATGGTTCGGTGCCGGCGATCATCCGCAACGGTCCGGAGTGGTTCAAGGGCCTGAGCCTGACCGCCAACGGCGGTCCGAAGTGCTTCTCGGTGTCCGGCTGCGTGCAGAACGGCGGCAACTTCGAAGTGCCGCTGGGCACCAAGTTCCACGACCTGCTGGAAATGGCCGGTGGCCTGCGTCCGGGCCGTACCCTCAAGGGCGCGATCCCGGGCGGCGTGTCGATGCCGGTACTGACCGCGGCCGAGCTGCAGGATCTGCCGATGGACTACGACACCATCCGTGCGCTGGGCTCCGGCCTGGGTTCGGGTGCGATCGTGGTGCTCGACGACAGCGTCTGCTGCGTCAAGTTCGCCTGCCGCATCAGCCAGTTCTTCCACAAGGAATCGTGCGGCCAGTGCACCCCGTGCCGTGAAGGCACCGGCTGGATGCACCGCGTGCTGGAGCGCATCGTCGCCGGCAAGGCCACGATGGAAGACCTGCACCAGCTGAAGGCGGTGGCCGGCCAGATCGAAGGCCACACCATCTGTGCGTTCGGTGAAGCGGCTGCATGGCCCATCCAGGGCTTCCTGCGCCAGTTCTGGGACGAATTCGAGTACTACATCGTCAACGGTCATTCGATGGTTGACGGCAAGAAGGTGGAGGCAGCCGCCGCATGAGCGCGCAACCCGTAAACCCGAACGTGCCACCGGATCACGTGACCATCGAAATCGATGGCAAGTCGCTGGTCGTGCCCAAGGGTTCGATGATCATCCAGGCGGCCGACAAGGCCGGCATTTCGATTCCGCGCTTCTGCTACCACGAGAAGCTGCCGATCGCCGCCAACTGCCGCATGTGCCTGGTGGACGTGGAAAAGTCGCCGAAGCCGGCGCCGGCCTGTGCCACCCCGGTGATGGATGGCATGAAGGTCGCCACCCGCAGCGAGAAGGCACTGAAGTTCCAGCGCTCGGTGATGGAGTTCCTGCTCATCAACCACCCGCTGGACTGCCCGATCTGTGATCAGGGCGGCGAGTGCGAGCTGCAGGACGTGTCGCTGGGCTATGGCCGTTCGGTCAGCCGCTTCAACGAGCGCAAGCGCGTGGTGCCGGACGAGGACATGGGCCCGCTGGTCGCCACCGAGATGACCCGCTGCATCCAGTGCACCCGCTGCGTCCGCTTCACCGCCGACGTTGCCGGTACCTATGAACTGGGTGGCATGTACCGCGGTGAGAACCTGCAGATCGGTACCTTCGACGGCAAGCCGCTGACCACCGAGCTGTCCGGCAACGTCGTCGACGTCTGCCCGGTCGGCGCGCTGACCAACAAGGTGTTCCAGTTCCGCGCCCGCCCGTGGGAACTGACCGCGCGCGAATCGCTGGGCTACCACGACGCGATGGGGTCGAACCTGTTCCTGCACGTGCGTCGCGGCGAAGTGCTGCGCACCGTGCCGCGCGACAACGAAGCCGTGAACGAGTGCTGGCTGTCCGACCGTGACCGCTACTCGCACCAGGGCCTGTACAGCGAAGACCGTGCGGTCAAGCCGCTGCGCAAGGTCAATGGCGAGTGGAAGGAAGTGAGCTGGGCCGAAGGCCTGGCCGCGGCCGCCGAGATCCTCAAGGCCAACCAGGGCGACAACCTGGGCGTGCTGGTGCACCCGTCCACCTCGAACGAGGAAGGCGCGCTGCTGGCCCGCCTGGCCAAGGGCCTGGGCTCGAGCAACATCGACCACCGCATCAACAACCGCGATTTCTCCGACGCCGCAACCGCCGAAGTGTTCGGCCTGCCGCTCGCCGAGATCGAAGGCGCCGACCGCATCGTCGTTCTGGGCAGCAACATCCGCCACGAACTGCCGCTGCTACACGCCCGCCTGCGCAAGGCGCAGACCACCAACGGCGCGAAGATCCACGTCGTCAACCCGGTGGACTTCGACTTCGCCTTCAGCATCGCCGGCAAGCAGATCGTCGCGCCGTCGAAGTTCGTCGACGCGCTGGCCAACGCCGAGCTGCGTTCGGCAGTGCAGGGCGGCAACAACACCGTGCTGATCGTCGGTGGCATCGCCGAAAACCACCCGCAGGCTGCCGCGATCCGCGCCGCCGCGCGTGACTTCGCCGCTGCGACCGGTGCCAAGCTGTGCCGCATCCCGCAGGGTGCCAACGCCGTTGGCCTGACCCGCGCAGGCGTGCTGCCGGCCGGCAAGGACGTCGCCGCAATGCTGGCGCAGCCGCGCCAGGCCTACGTGGTGTACGGCCTGGAGCCGGGTCTGGACTTCGCCGACGCTCCCGCCGCGCGCAAGGCGCTGGTCGGCGCCAAGGTGGTGGCCTTCAGCCAGTTCGCCTGCGTCTCCACCCGCGACGTTGCCGACGTGATCCTGCCGATCGGTGCGCTGCCGGAAATCGACGCCACCCTGACCAACCTCGATGGTCGCGAGCAGTCGGCGCGTGCCGGCGGCAAGCTGCCGGGCGAGGCCCGTGAGGGCTGGCGTGTGCTGCGCGCCCTGGGCGGTGAGCTGGCGGTAGCCGGTTTCGACTTCACCGACCTGGCCGGCCTGCGCGCCAGCCTGGCCCCGGTGTCGGTCGCCGTTGCCGCCTCGGCACAGCCGGTGGTTGCCGGCGAAGGCCTGGAAGTGGCTTCGACCGCCGCGATCTACCGCACCGATGCGGTGGTCCGTCGCGCCCCGGCGCTGCAGTCGCATCCGCTCAACAACGCCCCGCGCATCGTGCTGAACGCTGAAGATGCCGCTCGCCTGCAGCTGCAGGAAGGGCAGATGGCCAAGGTCGGCACCGATGCCGGCAAGGCCACCCTGCCGGTGGTGATCGACGCCCGCGTCGCTGCGGGTTCGGTCTGGATTGAATCGGGCCACGGCGCGACCGCGCCGCTGGGTGCCGCTCGCGTAACGGTGGTGGCTGCATGAACGAATTGCTGTTGAACGCGGTCGATCCGCTGCACCAGTGGCTGCTTGGCCTTGGTGACATCGGCGCGCTGATCTGGATCATCCTGAAGATCCTGGTGATCACCGTTCCGGTGATCATCTCGGTGGCCTTCTACGTGGTCTGGGAACGCAAGCTGATCGGCTGGATGCACGTCCGCCACGGCCCGATGTACGTGGGCATGGGCATCTTCCAGGCCTTCGCCGACGTCTTCAAGCTGCTGTTCAAGGAAGTGGTCCAGCCGAGCAGCGCCAACAAGGCGATCTACCTGCTGGCCCCGCTGATCACCCTGGCTCCGGCCTTCGCGGCCTGGTCGGTGGTCCCCTTCGATTCGCAGATCGTGCTGTCCAACGCCAACGCCGGCCTGCTGTACCTGCTGGCGATGACCTCGCTGGGCATCTACGGCATCATCCTGGCCGGTTGGGCATCCAACTCGAAGTATGCGTTCCTGGGTGCGATGCGCGCCTCGGCGCAGATGATCAGCTACGAAATCGCCATGGGCTTCGCCCTGGTCGGCGTGATGATCGCGTCGGGCAGCCTGAACCTGAGCAACATCGTGATGGCGCAGGCCGGCAATTCCGGTTTCTTCGACTGGTTCCTGCTGCCGCTGTTCCCGCTGTTCGTCATCTACTGGGTGTCGGGCGTTGCCGAAACCAACCGCGCGCCGTTCGACGTGGTGGAAGGTGAATCGGAAATCGTCGCTGGCCACATGGTCGAGTACTCGGGCGGTGCGTTCGCGCTGTTCTTCCTGGCCGAATACGCCAACATGATCCTGATCAGCTTCCTGATCTCGATCTTCTTCCTCGGCGGCTGGCTGAGCCCCATCCAGGGCTGGGTCAACTTCGGCGACGTCTCGCCGCTGGTCGACTGGATCTGGAAGGGCGGTGCACCGTGGCTGTTCGTCAAGGTGTTCTTCTTCGCCAGTGCCTACATCTGGTTCCGTGCCAGCTTCCCGCGCTTCCGCTATGACCAGATCATGCGCCTGGGCTGGAAGGTCTTCATCCCGCTGGCCATTCTGTGGATCGCGGTTACCGCCGTCATGGTGTTCTTCGGCGTGATTCAAAAGGGCGTCTAAGTGATGAACAGGATTACCCATTACTTCAAGAGCCTGCTGCTGCTCGAACTGCTGGGCGGCCTTTGGCTGACGCTGAAGTACAGCTTCAAGCCCAAGTACACGATGATGTACCCGATGGAGAAGTTCCCGCAGTCGCCGCGCTTCCGTGGCCTGCACGCCCTGCGCCGTTACCCCAACGGTGAAGAGCGCTGCATCGCCTGCAAGCTGTGCGAAGCGGTGTGCCCTGCATTGGCCATCACCATCGACTCGGCCAAGCGCGAAGACGGCACCCGCCGTACCACGCGCTATGACATCGATCTGTTCAAGTGCATCTTCTGCGGCTTCTGCGAAGAAAGCTGCCCGGTGGACTCGATCGTCGAAACCCACATCCTCGAGTATCACTTCGAGAATCGTGGCGAAAACATCGTTACCAAGCCGCAGCTGCTGGCCCTGGGCGACCGTCTCGAGTCCGAGATCGCCGAGCGTCGCGCCGCCGATGCCGCTTACCGCTGAGGTCGAGAGATGGATTGGGTAAATATCGCTTTCTGGGTGTTCGCCATCGCGGCAACGGTTTCGGCCGGTGCGGTGATCAGCGTGCGCAACCCGGTTCACGCCGTGCTCTGCCTGGTGCTGACCTTCTTCTCCATTGCCTGCGTGTGGCTGCTGGTCGGCGCCGAGTTCCTCGGCGTGGCGCTGGTGCTGGTCTACGTCGGCGCGGTGATGGTGCTGTTCCTGTTCGTGGTGATGATGCTCGACATCGACCCCACCAAGCTGCGTGAGGGCTGGGTCCGCTACCTGCCGGTCGGTCTCATTGTTGCCGTGGCGATGCTGGTGCAGATGCTGATCCTGATCGGCGTGAAGGGCAGGGCGGTCAACCCGTTCCCGGCCGACAATGCCGCCGCGGTCGCTGCCGACAGCTCCAACGTCACCTGGCTGGCGCGTACGCTGTTCACCGAGTACCTGCTGCCGTTCGAGTTCGCCGCCGTCATCCTGACCGTGGCCGTGGTTGCCGCCGTGATGCTGACCTTGCGCCGCCGTACCGGCGTGAAGAGCCAGAACCCGGGTGAGCAGACCATGGTCAAGGCCGGCCAGCGCCTGCGCATGGTCAAGATGGGCGCCGAAGCGCCGGTCGTGCACAGCAACAGCAAGCCGGCCGCCGGCGAGGAGACCCAGCCGTGATTACCCTTGGCCACATCCTTGCGCTGGGCGCGGTGCTGTTTGCCATCAGCCTGGCCGGCATCTTCCTCAACCGGAAGAACGTCATCGTCCTGCTGATGTCGATCGAACTGATGCTGCTGTCGGTGAACATCAACTTCGTCGGCTTCTCGCGGCAGCTGGGCGATCCGTCCGGCCAGCTGTTCGTGTTCTTCATCCTGACCGTCGCCGCCGCGGAAGCCGCCATCGGCCTGGCGATCCTGGTGACCCTGTTCCGTACCCGCCGCACGATCAATGTCGGCGAAGTCGATTCGTTGAAGGGCTGATCCACAGATGGAAATCACTCTCTCCAAGAGTCTGTTGATCGCAGTGGTGCTTGCACCGCTGTTCGGCAGCATCATCGCCGGCCTGTTCGGTCGCCAGGTCAAGCGCTTCGGCGCGCAGACCATCACCATCCTCGGCGTCGCGGTTGCCTGCGGCCTGTCGATGTACACGCTCTACCAGCTGCTGTGGGGCGGTGCGCAGCCGTTCAACCAGAACATCTACACGTTCTTCGAAGTCGGCCAGTACTCGGCCCACGTCGGTTTCATGGTCGACAAGCTGACCGCGATGATGATGGTGGTGGTGACCTTCGTGTCGCTGCTGGTCCACATCTACACGATCGGCTACATGCAGGACGATCCGGGCTACCAGCGGTTCTTCAGCTACATCTCGCTGTTCACCTTCTCGATGCTCACCCTGGTGATGAGCAACAACTTCCTGCAGCTGTTCTTCGGCTGGGAAGCGGTGGGCCTGGTGTCGTACCTGCTGATCGGCTTCTGGTTCAAGCGCCCGACCGCGATCTTCGCCAACATGAAGGCGTTCCTGGTCAACCGCGTTGGTGACTTCGGCTTCCTGCTCGGTATCGCCGGCGTGCTGTGGGTGTTCGGCACCCTGGACTACTCGCAGGTGTTCTCGCAGGCCGGCATGCTGGCTGACCCGCGCGCCCAGCTGCAGATCTGGGACGGCACCCTGTTCGGCATGCAGCTGCTGAACGAGCCGGTGATCTGGTCGATCGCCACCGTCATCTGCATCTGCCTGTTCATCGGTGCCATGGGCAAGTCGGCCCAGGTCCCGCTGCACGTGTGGCTGCCGGACTCGATGGAAGGCCCGACCCCGATCTCGGCACTGATCCACGCCGCGACGATGGTGACCGCCGGTATCTTCATGGTCACCCGCATGTCGCCGCTGTTCGAGCTGTCGCAGACCGCGCTGAACTTCATCCTGTTCATCGGTGCCACCACCGCGTTCTTCACCGGCCTGATCGGCATCGTGCAGAACGACATCAAGCGCGTCGTCGCGTACTCCACGCTGTCGCAGCTGGGCTACATGACCGTTGCCTTGGGCGTGTCCGCCTACTCGGCCGCCGTGTTCCACCTGATGACCCACGCCTTCTTCAAGGCGCTGCTGTTCCTGGGTGCCGGCTCGGTCATCATCGCGATGCACCACGAGCAGGACATGCGCAAGATGGGCGGCCTGCGCAAGTACATGCCGATCACCTTCGTCACCATGTGGATCGGTACCCTGGCCCTGGTCGGTACGCCGTTCTTCTCCGGCTTCTACTCGAAGGACACCATCATCGAGGCGGCCGAGATCCACGCCCACATGCAGAACAGCTGGGTGGCCACCTATGGCTACTGGGCAGTGCTGGGTGGCGTGCTGGTGACCAGCTTCTACAGCTTCCGCCTGCTGTTCCTGACCTTCCATGGCAAGGAACGCTTCCGCGACGCGCATCATGACGATCATGGCCATGGCCATGATGATCACCACGCTGCCGACGCCCACCATGCTGATGCCCACCACGGCGATGCCCATGACGACCACGGCCATGGCCACGGTCCGCATGAGCCGCACGAAACCCCGTGGGTGGTGACCCTGCCGCTGATCCTGCTGGCCATCCCGTCGATCGCCATCGGTTTCTTCAGCATCGGTCCGATGCTGCACGGCACCGACTGGGCCGGCCACCATGCTCACGACGCAATCAAGGGCCAGGTCAACACGTTCTTCACCGGCATCGTCGATTTCTACGATCCGGCCAAGAACACCGTTGCCTTCCTGGGCGAAGAGTTCCACGGGCCGGTGGCGTTCGCGCTGCACGGCATGATGCTGCCGCCGTTCTGGCTGACCCTGGCGGGCTTCCTGCTGGCTGCGCTGTTCTACCTGTGGAAGCCGGACCTGTCGGGCAAGGCGCGCAAGACCTTCGCTCCGCTGGTGTCGGTGCTGGAAAACAAGTACGGCTTCGACAAGCTGTGGATCGATGGCTTTGCCGGTGGCAGCGTCAAGCTGGGCAAGGTCGCACGCTGGATCGACAGCAACATCGTCGACGGCGTGGTCAATCTTTCGGCACGTGTTGTGGACGTCGCAGCCGGCGTGCTGCGTCGTACCCAATCCGGTTTCCTCTATCACTACGCCTTCGCGATGATCATCGGCCTGATTGCCCTTCTGGGCGTGCTGATGCATTACCTGCGTTGATGACCTGTACGGAATAAGAAGACGTGTCGAACTGGCCTCTACTCAGTGTCCTCATCTGGCTGCCGATCATCGGTGGTGCCCTGATCCTTGCGATCCGTGATGCGCAGACCGCCCGCTGGGCGTCGCTGGGCGTAGCGGTACTGACGTTCGTGGCGAGCCTCTCGCTGCTGAGCGGCTACAACGCGGGCATCGACGGTCTGCAGTTCGTCGAGACCCATGCCTGGATCCCGGCGTACAAGATCGGCTACAACCTGGGCGTGGACGGCATCGCCGTGGCGCTGATCCTGCTGACCACCCTGGTCAGCGTGCTTGCCCTGATCGGCGCCTGGAGCGCCATCGACAAGCGCGTCAACCAGTACGTGGCCGCCTTCCTGATCCTGGAAGGCGTCACGGTCGGTATCTTCTCGGCCACGGACGCGATGCTGTTCTACGTGTTCTTCGAGGCGATGCTGATCCCGATGTTCCTGATCATCGGTGTCTGGGGCGGCCCGCGTCGCATCTACGCCGCGCTGAAGTTCTTCCTGTACACCTTCCTCGGCTCGGTGCTGATGCTGGTGGCGCTGATCTACCTGTACATGAAGGGGGGCAGCTTCCAGCTGGCCGACCTGTACGCGCTGCCGCTGTCGGCCAAGGAACAGACCTGGATCTTCTTCGCCTTCCTGATCGCCTTCGCGGTCAAGGTGCCGATGTTCCCGGTCCACACCTGGCTGCCGGATGCCCACGTGGAAGCGCCGACCGCCGGTTCGGTGATCCTGGCCGCCATCGCCCTGAAGATCGGTGGCTACGGCTTCCTGCGCTTCAACCTGCCGATCGTCCCGGACGCGTCGCAGGAATGGGCGTGGCTGGTGATCGCGCTGTCGCTGATCGCGGTGATCTACGTCGGCCTGGTCGCCCTGGTGCAGGACGACATGAAGAAGCTGATCGCCTATTCGTCGATCGCGCACATGGGCTTCGTCACCCTGGGCACCTTCATCGCCCTGTGGCTGGTGCGTGAAGCCGGCAACGCCGATGCTGCCCGCCTGGGCCTGCAGGGCGCCATGGTGCAGATGATCTCGCACGGCTTCGTGTCCGGTGCGATGTTCTCCAGCGTTGGCGTGCTGTACGACCGCATGCACAGCCGCCGCATCGCCGATTACGGCGGCGTGGTCAACGTGATGCCGTGGTTCGCCACCTTCGCCATGCTGTTCTTCATGGCCAATGCGGGCCTGCCGGGCACCAGCGGTTTCGTCGGCGAGTTCATGGTCATCCTGTCGGCCTTCCAGCGTAATCCGTGGATCGCACTGGGCGCGGCCACCACCCTGATCATCGGCGCCGCCTACACCCTGTGGCTGTACAAGCGCATCTTCTTCGGCGAAGTGGCCAACAGCCACGTGGCCGAACTGAAGGACATCAACGGCCGCGAATGGCTGGTGCTGGGCGTGTTCGCCATCGGCGTGCTGGCCCTGGGCATCTACCCCAAGCCGCTGACCGACCTGATGGAGCCCTCGATCGCGAAGCTGGCGATGCAGATCGCATCCAGCAAGCTGCTGTAATTCCAGGATTTGATGATGACCACCTCGCCGCTGCTGCCATTGACCGCCGCTGACCTGCCACCGCTCGCTCCCGAGCTGGTGCTGATCGGCAGCGCCTTCGCCCTGATGATCCTCGACCTGTTCGTCAGCAACCGGAACAAGATCGTCACCCACCTGTTCTCGCTCGCTGCGCTGGCCGTGGTGCTGTTCATGCTGGCCACCGGCGTGGGCGGGCAGGGCGAGGTCTTCCATGGCATGTTCGTGCGCGATACCGCCGCGGACGTGATGAAGACCGGGATCGTGCTGCTCAGCGGCCTGACCCTGGTCTACGGCTGGCGCTACCTGCGTGACCGCAACCTGTTCCAGGGCGAGATCCCGGTGCTGATCCTGTTCGGCACCGCCGGCATGATGATTCTGGTCTCGGCCGGCAGCCTGCTGATGGTCTACCTGGGCCTGGAACTGCTGGCGCTGTGCTCCTACGCACTGGTTGCCAGCAACCGTGAGAACGGTCTGGCCTCGGAAGCGGCGATGAAGTACATCGTGCTGGGTTCGCTGGCCTCGGGCCTGCTGCTGTACGGCATGTCGCTGATCTACGGCGCCACCGGCAGCCTGCACCTGGACGTCATCCGTGACGCCATCCCGCACTCGGAAGAGCGCGTGCTGCTGATCACCGGTGCGGTGTTCATGATCGCCGGCGTCGCCTTCAAGCTGGGCGCCGCACCGTTCCACATGTGGCTGCCGGACGTGTACCAGGGTGCCCCGGCACCGATCGCACTGTTCATCAGCTCGGCGCCGAAGCTGGCCGCCTTTGGCATGGCCTACCGCCTGCTGGAAATGGGCGTGGGTCCGCTGTCGACCGAACTGCAGCTGCTGATCGCCGGCCTGGCCGCGGTCTCGCTGGTCATCGGCAACCTGATGGCCATCGCGCAGAGCAACCTCAAGCGCATGCTGGCGTTCTCCACCGTCTCGCACATCGGCTTCCTGCTGATGGGCATCGCCGGTGGTGGCGCGCAGGGCTATGCCGCCGCGCTGTTCTACGCACTGGCCTACGCCATCATGTCCACCGCCGCCTTCGGCGCGATCATCGCGCTGTCGCGTGCCGGTTTCGAAGCCGAGAACATCGAGGACTTCAAGGGCCTCAATGCCCGCAACCCGTGGATGGCCGGCCTGGTGCTGTGCATCATGGCGTCGCTGGCCGGCATTCCGCCGTTCCTGGGCTTCTGGACCAAGCTGGCGGTGCTGGGCGCGGCCGTCAACGGGGGCCTGCTGTGGCTGGCCATCCTCGGCGTGCTGTGTGCCGTGGTCGGCTGCTTCTACTACCTGCGCGTCATCAAGGTCATGTACTTCGATGAGCCGGTGGGCGAGGCCATGCCGCGCAGCAACGACCGCGTGCTGGGCCTGGTGCTGGGCGTGAACGCGCTGGCGCTGCTGGCGCTGGGCCTGGCATGGAACCCGATCATGGTCTGGTGCCAGCAGGCATTTGCGCATCTTGCATAAAAGTTGACACAAAGCTGCGCGATTCGTGTAATATGCGCAGCCTGAGTTGTCACTGCAGCGGTTCAGCCAGAACATCGTTGCGGTAGCCCTCCTCGAAAAGAGAGCAGGGCAGCAGTTCAAACACTTCCGGTGCGGGGTGGAGCAGTCTGGCAGCTCGTCGGGCTCATAACCCGAAGGTCGCAGGTTCAAATCCTGCCCCCGCTACCAACTTCAGATCGGCGCCAACCGGTTTGATGAATGAGGGAAAGCTTGCATTTTTTGGAGCCAACGCTCATAATTCCGCTTCTGATGCGGGGTGGAGCAGTCTGGCAGCTCGTCGGGCTCATAACCCGAAGGTCGCAGGTTCAAATCCTGCCCCCGCTACCAAGTAAAGAGATCGCCTTCGAAGTCCTGCTTCGAAGGCGTTTTTCTTTGGGGGCTGCGTCGTTTCTGTGTGATTGGGGTCAGATCCCTTTTCCCGTGGGAAAAGGATCTGACCCCGGGTCCGCACCTTGCACCAGCGCGGTGCAGTCGCTATCATCAGCGGCCTAGCAATACCCCTGAAGGCGGCCTCCCGGCGGGAGTCCGGACCCGGAAGGAGGGCCGCAACCGGCAGGCACTGCAGGTTGCAACCGGAATCCAGTCACCGGAGTCTTTCCGGAAAAGGGGCCCAGCGGGCCCTTTGTCGTTTCCGGGGCGTCATGTTTCCATGCCGGCCAAGGCCGGCACCCAACCAAGAGATCAAGGCAGGCTGTGAGCGACAAGGCAACCGACATCGCGAATCTGCTCGCCCCGACCGTTGTGTCGCTGGGCCTGGAGCTGCTGGGCGTTGAGTATCTGCCGGCCCCCGGCGGTGCGACCCTGCGCCTTTACATCGACGTGCCGCTGGCTGAACAGCCCGAGCGCATCATCAATGTCGACGACTGCGAGCGGGTCAGCCGCGAAGTGTCGGCGCAGCTGGACGTCGAAGACCCGATCAGCGGCAATTACACGCTGGAAGTGTCCTCGCCGGGCGTGGATCGCCCGCTGTTCAACCTGGAGCAGTTCGCTCGCCACCAGGGTGAATCGGCCAAGGTCACGCTGAAGCTGCCGCAGGACAACCGTCGTCGCCTGCAGGGCCGTATCGAGGCAACCGACGAGGCCGCAGGCACCATCACCTTCATCGTCGACAAGACCGAAGTGGTGGTGTCGGCCGACAACATCGACAAGGCACGGATCATGCCCGACTGGGTGGCGCTGGGGCTGGCCCCGAGCAAGCCGACCGGTCCGGCGCCGAAGCGTCCGAAGCCGAACACGAATTCTTCTTCCAACGAGCCGGCGGCAAAGAAGCCGCGCGCGGAGTGAGCCAATGAGCAAGGAACTGTTGCTGGTAGTCGACGCGGTCGCCAACGAGAAGGGCGTGCCGCGTGAAGTGATCTTCGATGCCATCGAGGCCGCCCTGGCCTCGGCAGCGAAGAAGCGCTATCCCGACGAGGAAGTGCTGACCCGCGTGGTCATCGACCACAAGGATGGCAGCTACGAAACCTTCCGCCGCTGGGAAGTGGTGGCCGACGACGTGGTCATGGAATCGCCGGACCGCCAGATCCGCCTGATGGACGCCGTCGACGAAGCCGAAGGCGTGGACGTCGGCGACTACATCGAAGAGCAGATCGAGAACCCGGACTTCGGCCGCATCGCCGCCCAGGCCGCCAAGCAGGTCATCGTCCAGCGCGTGCGCGAAGCCGAGCGCCAGCAGGTCGTGGATGCGTGGAAGGATCGCGTCGGCGAACTGATCACCGGTGTGGTCAAGCGCGCCGAGCGCGGCAACATCTATGTCGACCTCGGTGGCAATGCCGAAGGCTTCATTCCGAAGGACAAGGGCATTCCGCGCGACGTGCTGCGCGCCGGTGACCGCGTGCGCGGCTACCTGGCCGAAGTCCGTTCGGAACCCCGTGGCCCGCAGCTGTTCATCAGCCGCGCCGCCCCGGAATTCATGATCGAGCTGTTCAAGCTGGAAGTGCCGGAAGTCGGCCAGGGCCTGGTGGAAATCAAGGCCTGCGCACGTGATCCGGGTGACCGCGCCAAGATCGCCGTGCTCGCCCACGACCAGCGCACCGATCCGATCGGTGCCTGCATCGGCATGCGCGGTTCGCGCGTGCAGGCCGTGTCCAACGAGCTCAATGGCGAGCGCGTGGACATCGTGCTGTGGAACGACAACCCGGCCAACTTCGTCATCAACGCGATGGCGCCGGCCGAAGTGCAGTCGATCATCGTCGATGAAGACAAGCACTCGATGGACCTGGCCGTTGCCGAAGACCGCCTGGCCCAGGCGATCGGCAAGGGCGGCCAGAACGTGCGCCTGGCCAGCCGCCTGACCGGCTGGCAGCTCAACGTGATGACCCAGGACCAGGTCACCGCCAAGTCGGAGGCCGAGCAGGCTTCGGCCCGCCAGCTGTTCATGGACAAGCTGGAAGTGGACGAGGAAATCGCCGGCATCCTGGTCAGCGAAGGCTTCGGCACCGTCGAGGAAATCGCGTATGTCCCGGTCGGCGAACTGCTGGCCGTGGAAGGTTTCGACGAAGACATCGTCGAAGAGCTGCGCGCTCGTGCCCGCGATGCGCTGCTCAATGAGGCCCTGGCAGTCGAAGAAGGCCTTGAAGACGGCCAGCCGGCGCAGGACCTGCTGTCCCTGAAGGGCATGGACGAAGCCACCGCATATGCGCTGGCCGGCCACGGCGTGCGTACCAGCGAGGACCTGTCCGACCTGGCCGCCGACGAGGTCATGGACTTCGGCATCGAAGGACTGGATCAGGCGCGCGCCGCTGCGCTGATCCTGGCCGCCCGTGCCGAAGAGATCGCCCGACTGGAACGCGGCGAATGAGCCGGCAATGAACAGGGCCCTGAGCCGCTCAGGGCGTAGAATCCGCGCCGCCTCCAGATGCGGGGGGGCGCCCACAAGATCATAGGATCCGAATGTCGCAGCAAACCACCATCCGCAAGCTTGCCGAACTGGTCAACACGCCGGTCGAAAAACTGCTGGAACAGCTGGCCGGTGCCGGCATGAAGTTCAGCGGTCCCGACCAGGTCGTGACCAGCTCCGAGAAGGTGAAGCTCCTGGGCTTCCTTCGTCGTTCGCACGGCAAGCCCGAGCAGGCCCCGGAAGAGAGCGATCAGTCTGCAAAGAAGATCACGCTCAACCGCCGGAAGCAGCAGGAAGTGACGGTCAATTCCGGTCGCAGCAAGACGACCGTGAATGTCGAGGTGCGCCAGAAGCGCACCTACGTCAAGGATGGTGCGCGCGCCATGACGCCGGACGAAGAGCGCGCCGACATCCTGCGCAAGCTGGAAGAGTCGCGCGCCCGCAACCTCGCCGAACAGCAGGCCCTGGCCGAGAAGGATCGTCTGCGCGACGAAGCCATCGTCCGTGCCCGTGAGGAAGAGATTGCGGCCAAGGAACGCGCAGAGGCCGAGAAGAAGGCTGCCGAGGAAGCTGCGGCCGCCGCCAAGGCTGCCGAGGCACTGGCTGCCACCAAGCCCAAGCGCGCTCCGATCGATGAAACCGCGCCGCGTCCGCCGCGCACGCCGGCCGCCGCTCCGGCTGCGCCGCGCAGTGCGCCGCCGCCGCCGCGCAACGACGACCGCAACAACCGCAGCGCGCCGCGCAACGAGCGTGGCCCGGGCGACCGTTTCGCCGGCCAGATGCACCTGTCGGCTGCCGACCGTGCGCGTCGTGGCAACAGCAACAACAGCAACACCCGTGGTCGGCCGGGTGGCCGTAACCAGGCCGGTGGCCGTCGCGACATGTCGCGCGGTGGCAACAATGCCGGCCCGCACGCCTTCGAGCGTCCGACCGCGCCGGTGGTGCGTGAAGTGGCGATCGGCGACACGATCACCGTGGCCGACCTGGCGCAGAAGCTCGCGCTGAAGGGCGGCGAGGTGGTCAAGGCGCTGTTCAAGATGGGCGTGATGGCCACCATCACCCAGTCCATCGACCACGACACCGCCGCGCTGGTGACCGAAGAACTCGGCCACAAGGCCATCCGTGCCAACGACAACGACGCCGAAGACGCACTGCTGGCCTCGACCGGTGAAAACCAGGGCGAAGCCACCCAGCGTCCGCCGGTGGTCACCATCATGGGCCACGTCGATCACGGCAAGACCTCGCTGCTGGATTACATCCGCCGCACCAAGGTCGCCACCGGCGAAGCCGGCGGCATCACCCAGCACATCGGTGCCTACCACGTGGATACGCCGAAGGGCGTGATCAGCTTCCTGGATACCCCGGGCCATGCTGCCTTCACCTCGATGCGTGCCCGCGGCGCCAAGCTGACCGATATCGTGGTGCTGGTCGTGGCCGCCGATGACGGCGTCATGCCGCAGACCAAGGAAGCGATCCAGCACGCCCGTTCGGCGGGTGTGCCGCTGATCGTGGCGATCAACAAGATCGACAAGTCCGACGCCGACCCGATGCGGGTCAAGAACGAACTGCTGTCCGAGCAGGTCGTGGCCGAAGATTTCGGTGGTGATACCCAGATGGTGGAGATCTCGGCCAAGACCGGCCTGGGCATCGACGATCTGCTGGACGCCATCTCGATCCAGGCCGAACTGCTGGAACTGAAGGCCGTCGACGAAGGCCGCGCCTCGGGCGTGGTGATCGAATCGTCGCTGGACAAGGGCCGCGGCCCGGTCGCTACCGTGCTGGTGCAGCAGGGCCGCCTGAAGAAGGGCGACTACCTGGTGTGCGGCATCCAGTACGGCCGCGTGCGTGCGCTGTTCGACGAAACCGGCAAGCAGCCGGAATTCGCCGGCCCGTCCATCCCGGTGCAGGTCCTGGGCCTGTCCGGCGTGCCGGAAGCCGGTGACGACTTCGTGGTCGTTGAGGACGAGCGTCTGGCCAAGGACGTTGCCCAGCAGCGTGAGACCAAGCGCCGTGAATCGCGCCTGGTCGCCACCGCCGGCAGCCGCATGGAAGACATCATGGCGACCCTGGGCAAGGGCGAGGGCCAGCAGGTCCTCAACCTGGTCATCAAGGCCGACGTGCAGGGTTCGGTGCAGGCCCTCAGCCAGGCGCTGGTGGCGCTGTCCAACGAAGACATCCGCATCAACGTGATCCACTCCGGCGTGGGCGGCATCACCGAATCGGACGCCAACTCGGCGGCCGCTTCGAAGGCCACCGTCATCGGCTTCAACGTGCGTGCGGACGCTTCGGCCCGTCGCATCATCGAATCCAACGGCGTCGATCTGCGTTACTTCTCGATCATCTATGACGTGATCGATCAGGTGAAACAGGTGGCTTCCGGTCTGCTGGGCGTGGAGATCCGCGAAGAGATCATCGGTATCGCCGAGGTCCGCGACGTCTTCCGCAGCTCCAAGCTGGGCGCCGTGGCCGGCTCGATGGTCATCGAGGGCGTGGTCAAGCGCAACAAGCCGATCCGCGTGCTGCGCGACAGCGTGGTGATCTTCGAGGGCGAGCTGGAATCGCTGCGTCGCTTCAAGGAGAACGTCGAGGAAGTCCGCAACGGTACCGAGTGCGGTATCGCGGTGAAGGCCTACAACGACGTCAAGCCGGGTGACCAGATCGAGTGCTTCGAGCGTATCGAAGTGCCGCGCACCCTGTAATGTGATGTGGCCCGACCAACGGTCGGGCCCTACCATGATGTAGAACCCGACCAACGGTCGGGTACCATGTAGTAGCGCCCGACCGTTGGTCGGGCGACAATCGAATCAAAGGTAGCGCCCGACCGTTGGCCGGGCGACAACTGAACCAAGAGCTCCTCGTGCCAAAGACTTTCCATCGAACCGACCGTGTCTCCGCCCAGCTGCGCCGTGAACTCGGCACCCTGGTGCACAACGCCGTGCGCGAGCACGGGTTGCCCTCGGTGAGCGTGTCCGACGTGGAAATCACCCGCGACATGGCCCATGCCAAGGTATTCGTCACTGCGCTGATGCCGGAACGTTCGGCTGAAGCCGTGGCCGGCCTGAAGGAGCTGGGCTATCGCCTGCGCATGGACCTGGCCCGTGCGATGAAGCTGCGCCACGTGCCGGAGCTGCATTTCCACTACGACGACTCGGTCGACCGTGGTGAGCACATCGACAACATCCTGCGCGACCTGCCTGATACGCTGGCCGCCGAGAAGCGTCGCGAGAGCGACGAAGAATAACCGCGCGACGCCGGGCATGCCCGGCGTTGTTGCATTCCGGCTGCGCGATGTCTGATGCAGACCGCGCTGCAGCAGTCGGGCATGGCTCGACTCTACAAAATCCTGTCATGACCCGAATTCAGTTCCGCCGCCTGGATGGCATCCTGCTGCTCGACAAGTCGACCGGCATGAGCTCCAACGCCGCCCTGCAGGTGGCCCGTCGCCTGTTCCGTGCCGAAAAGGGTGGCCATACCGGCAGCCTCGATCCGCTGGCCACCGGCCTGTTGCCGCTGTGCTTCGGCGAGGCGACCAAGATTGCCGGTCTGCTGCTCGGCTCGGCCAAGGCCTACGACGCCGAGATCATGCTGGGCCAGACCACCGACACTGACGATTCCGAAGGCCAGGTGCTGCTGCAGCGCCCGGTGCCGGCGATCAGTGCCGAGGCCCTGCAGGCGGCGCTGGCGCCGCTGACCGGCAGCATCCGCCAGCGTGCACCGATCTATTCGGCACTGAAGCAGGGTGGGGAGCCGCTGTATGTGAAGGCCCGCCGTGGTGACGTCATCGAAGCGCCGGAGCGCGAGGTGCAGGTGCACGCCATCGAGGTGATGGAGCAGCAGCCCGAGCGGTTGCGGCTGCGCGTGACCTGCGGCTCCGGCACCTACATCCGCAGCCTGGCCCGCGACCTGGGCGAGGCACTGGGCTGCGGCGCTCACATCACTGCGTTGCGCCGGCTCTGGGTCGAGCCGTTCCATGAACCGGCGATGGTCACCCTGGACCAGCTGCGGGCGATGGTCGAGGCCGGTGACGAGGCCGGGATGGACGCGCTGCTGCTGCCGCTGGCGGCCGGCCTGGCTGAATACCCGCGGGTCGACCTCGATGCCGACCAGGCCCACCGCTTCTGCGTCGGCCAGCGCCAGCGGGACCTGTCCTGGCCGCATGGCCTGGTGGCGGTGTTTGGTCCGGACGACGCTGTCCAGGGCCTGGGCCAGGTCGACGAAAGCGGCCTGCTGGCCCCGCAGCGTCGTTTCAACCTCTGACCGGGCCCGGGCGGTTCAGCCCCGGTCCTTGTCCCGGAAGCCCCCGACCGTTACAATTTCGCGGCCGTTTTCCGGCAGCCTGCCTGGCGCAGGTTTCATCCTCGTAGTCCACGGCGAGCCTGGCGGTGCGCGAAGCGCGTTCCTGCCGGCCACGCATCACAGAGAAAATGAAATGTCGATCGACACCCAGAAGGTCATTGAAGACAACAAGCGCAGCTCGGCTGACACCGGCTCCCCGGAAGTCCAGGTTGCGCTGCTGACCGCCCGCATCGAACTGCTGACCGGCCACTTCAAGACCCACAAGAAGGATCACCACAGCCGCCGCGGCCTGCTGCAGATGGTCAACCGCCGTCGCAGCCTGCTCGACTACCTGAAGAAGAAGGACGTCGAGCGCTACAAGGCCCTGATCGAGAAGCTTGGCCTGCGTCGCTAAGCAACGAATCCCCCGCGGCGCAGCGATGCGCCGCGGTTTTGTTTTGTAGTACCGCAATCCCCGATTCGGGCCGGAACGATCCGGCCACCCGCTGGCGGCAAGGGTCGCCGACGGTCCAAATTCGCAGACAGCATCCCCAAGGACACCCTCCGTGGCAAAAATCACCAAAACCTTCCAGTACGGCAAGCACACCGTCACGCTTGAGACCGGCGAAGTCGCCCGTCAGGCCAGCGGCGCCGTCATCGTCAAGATGGACGACACCGTACTGCTGGTCACCGCCGTCGCCGCCAAGAGCGCGCGCGAAGGCCAGGACTTCTTCCCGCTGACCGTCGATTATCAGGAAAAGTTCTACGCCGGCGGCCGTATCCCGGGTGGTTTCTTCAAGCGTGAAGGCCGTGCGACCGAGAAGGAAACCCTGATCTCGCGTCTGATCGACCGTCCGATCCGTCCGCTGTTCCCGGAAGACTACAAGAACGAAGTGCAGATCATCGCCACGGTCATGTCGTTGAACCCGGACGTGGACGGCGACATCCCGGCCCTGATCGGTGCCTCCGCTGCCCTGGCCCTGGCCGGTACCCCGTTCATGGGTCCGATCGGCGCTGCCAAGGTCGGTTACAAGAACGGCGAGTACATCCTGAACCCGACCGTCAGCGAACTGGCTGACTCGCAGCTGGAACTGGTCGTCGCCGGTACCTCCAACGCCGTGCTGATGGTTGAATCCGAAGCCGCGCTGCTGTCCGAAGAAGTGATGCTGGGCGCCGTGACCTTCGGTCACCGCGAAATGCAGAAGGTCATCAACGCGATCAACGAGCTGACCGTCGAAGCCGGCACCAAGCCGTCGACCTGGGAAGCCCCGGCCAAGAACGACGCGCTGATCTCCGCCCTGAAGGAAGCCATCGGCCCGCGCCTGGGCGAAGCCTTCCAGGTGCGTGACAAGCTGCAGCGCCGCGACGCCATCTCGGCAATCAAGAAGGACGTGTTCGAAACCCTGGCTGGCCGCGTGGCCGCCGAAGGCTGGAACCCGGCCGAGCTGTCGAAGGAATTCGGCGAGCTGGAATACCGCACCATGCGTGACTCGGTGCTGGACACCAAGGTCCGTATCGACGGCCGTGCGCTGGACACCGTCCGCCCGATCGCCGTGAAGACCGGCGTGCTGCCGCGTACCCACGGTTCCTCGCTGTTCACCCGTGGCGAAACCCAGGCCATCGTGACCATCACCCTGGGCACCGCCCGTGACGGCCAGGTCATCGACGCCGTTGCCGGTGAGTACAAGGAAAACTTCCTGTTCCACTACAACTTCCCCCCGTTCTCGGTGGGTGAGTGCGGCCGCATGATGGGCCCGAAGCGCCGCGAAATCGGCCACGGTCGCCTGGCCAAGCGCGGCGTGCTGGCTGTCATGCCGTCGCTGGAAGCCTTCCCGTACACCATCCGCGTCGTCTCGGAAATCACCGAGTCGAACGGTTCCTCGTCGATGGCCTCGGTCTGCGGCTCGTCGCTGGCCCTGATGGACGCCGGCGTGCCGGTGAAGGCTCCGGTGGCCGGTATCGCCATGGGCCTGGTCAAGGAAGGCGAGCGCTTCGTCGTCCTGTCCGACATCCTGGGTGATGAAGATCACCTGGGCGACATGGACTTCAAGGTCGCCGGTACCGCTGAGGGCATCTCCGCCCTGCAGATGGACATCAAGATCGAAGGCATCACCGAAGAGATCATGAAGCAGGCCCTGCAGCAGGCCAAGGCTGGCCGTCTGCACATCCTGGGCGAAATGGCCCACGGCCTGACCGCTCCGCGTGAAGAGCTGTCGGACTACGCGCCGCGCCTGCTGACCATCAAGATCCACCCGGACAAGATCCGCGAAGTGATCGGCAAGGGTGGTTCGACCATCCAGGCCATCACCAAGGAAACCGGCACCCAGATCGACATCCAGGACGACGGCACCATCGTCATCGCTTCGGTCAACGCCATCGCTGCGCAGGCCGCCAAGGCCCGCATCGAGCAGATCACCTCGGACGTCGAACCGGGCCGCATCTATGAAGGCAAGGTTGCCAAGATCATGGACTTCGGTGCGTTCGTCACCATCCTGCCGGGCAAGGACGGTCTGGTCCACGTCTCGCAGATCTCCAGCGATCGCGTCGAGAAGGTCGGCGACGTGCTGAAGGAAGGCGATGTGGTCAAGGTCAAGGTGCTGGAAGTCGACAAGCAGGGCCGTATCCGCCTGTCGATGAAGGCCGTTGAAGAAGGCGAAGCCGCCAGCGCCGAATAATCGACCTCCGGTCGATTACGGTAGGTGTCAACCTTGGTTGACACGCTTCTGGAATCGCTGAATTGAAAAAGCGGGCTTCGGCCCGCTTTTTCTTTGCCTCGCTGTTATGAAGAGCCGCGCACCCAGGTCGTTGCATGTCCTGCCGCAGTGCACGAGAGGCGCTACGCAGCCATCGTTCTGTCGCGGTTGCGCGGATCGCACCTGTCCACTGGACGACATGCCGCGACAACCGTCCCGCAGCCCCATCCGTTTGCTAACGTGGCGGCGCCTTCGAACCGGGAGATCCTATGTTCCGCCAGACCGTGGCCGTCCTTGCCGTGCTGATTGCCGGCGCCCTGCCCATTGCCTTGCATGCCGCGCCCGCACAGCCGCCGATCTTCGGTGCCTACTACCCCGGCGGCTCGGCCGAGCGCTACCCGGTGTCGAGCATTCCGGCCGAGCGCCTCACCCACCTGTTCTACGCGTTCTCCACCATCGAGGACGGCCGCTGCACGGTCGGCGCCGAAGCGCCGAAGAATTTTGCTGCGCTGGCCGAGCTGAAGAAGGCGCACCCGCATCTGCGCACGCTGATCTCAATTGGCGGATGGGGCGCAGGTGGATTCTCCGATGCAGCGCTGACCGAGGCCAGCCGCAAGCGCCTGGTCGACTCATGCATGGCGCTGTTCTTCGATCGTCATGCTGGCAGTTTCGATGGCGTGGACATCGACTGGGAGTTCCCGGTCAGTGGCGGACCGAAGGAGCTGGCACACCGCCCGCAGGACCGCGCCAATCTGACCCGGCTCGCGCAGGCGTTCCGCGTGGCCCTTGATGCGCATGGCCGCAAGGCGGGGCAGCCGATGCTGTTGACCGCCGCACTGGCCGCCGGTCGCCTGCAGACCGATGGCCCCTATGATCCAGCCGCAAGCTATGACCTGCCGGCGCTGGCCAAGGTGTTCGATTTCATCAACCTGATGAGCTACGACATGGGCACCGGCTTCTCGGCGGTGTCGACGTTCAATGCGCCCCTGCATGAAGTGCCGACCGATCCGCTGGCGCCGGAACTGCGGCGCTGGAACAACGTTGCCGGCGCGGTGCAGTACTACCGCGAGCGCGGGGTGCCAGCCCACAAGCTGGTGCTGGGTGTGCCGTTCTACGGGCGCGGCTTCAAGGTCACCGGCGATGCGCCGGATGGGCTGTACCAGTCCTACAGTGCACCGGCCGATGCCGGCGACTGGCGCGTGATCAAGGCGCGCTATCTCGACCAGCCGGGCTGGACGAAGCACTGGCAACCACAGGCGCAGAGCCCGTGGCTGTACAACGCCGAGCAGAAGGTTTTCATCAGCTATGAAGACCCGCGCTCGATCGGCCTGCGTGCGCAGTTCGCCCGCGAGCAGGGCCTGGCCGGCGTCTTCATGTGGGAGCTGACCGGCGACGACGAACAGGCCAGCCTGCTCAACGCCATGCTGGGCCCCTGGCAGAAGGCACGCATCGGCGATTGAGCTGCATCAGGCGATGTCCGGCGCAACGCCGCAACGCCATCGGCCCGACCCCGCACAGCATCTCCATGCCCGCAGCGCTACGCTGCGGGCATGATCCATCTCGAACGCCTGGACCATCTGGTCCTCACCGTCGCCGACATCGACCGCAGCTGTGATTTCTACCGGCGCGTGCTCGGCATGCAGGTCGTGCGCTTCGGCGCCGGTCGTACCGCGCTGCAGTTCGGCCAGCAGAAGATCAACCTGCATCCGGCCAGCGCCCCGCTGCAACCGCATGCGCTGCGGCCCATGCCGGGCAGCGCCGATCTGTGCCTGGTCACGCGCACGGCGACGACCGATGTGCTGGCTCACCTGCAGGCGCAGTCCGTTGCAGTGGAGGAGGGGCCGGTCGCACGTACCGGCGCGCTGGGGCCGATCGAATCGGTGTACTTCCGCGACCCGGATGGCAACCTGATCGAAGTGAGTCGTTACCCCGGCGAGGCATGATCCTGCTTGGGTAGCGTCGAACTTGCTCGACGGAGCTTGGCGCGAGATCAACAGCTGTCGAGCATGCTCGACGCTACAGGGGGCGTTGCGCGTAACGGTCGGTAGCGCCGGGCCATGCCCGGCGACGGCTCAGTTGGCCCAGACGCTGTTGGGGTCGCCATTGCGGGCGCGGCGTTGGCTGGCCACAGCCAGGCGGGCGAAGCCGAAGGCCATGGCCAGCGCGATGGCATCGACCCAGAACAGCGGCCAGTGGCCACGCGCGGCCGCACGCCACAGCCAGTCACCATTGAGCGCGCCATGCAGGATCGGCACCAGCGCGGTGCTGATCGCCGCCGCCCACAGCAGTTCGCGTGCCGCCTGCGCCGGGCGTCGCAGCGCGGCCCACAGCGCACAGGCCGCCCAGCTGCCGAAGCAGGCCCAGCGGATGCCGTGGTCGACCGCGGACGGTGCCAGCCGCTCCAGCACCAGTGCGGTGACGAACGCCACCGAAATCGCAACGCACAGCCCGATGCAGACGCCGACCGTGGCCCGTGCCATGTTCACCCCGGCACGCGGTTGCTGCGGCTGGCGACGCTTGCGCCGCGATTCGATCCACAACAGGTTGCCGGAGTAGAACAGGAAGGCACCGCCAAGGCCGAGCAGGAAGTACAGCCAGACCACCACGCCGTTGCCGAACTCGCCGAAGTGCAGCGCGTAGGCGGCGCTGAGCGTGGCGTGGTTGGCGTCGCGCTGGCCGGGCAGCTGCGAGGCCAGGACGTTGCCGGTGGCCACGTCCAGTGCCACCGCGCCGAGCGGGCCGAGCGTGCCGGTGGATTCGCCGGTGATCTCGATGGTGGCGTTGGCATCGCCGGCGTTGGCCAGCTTCAGGTAGGCCGGTTCGAAATTGGCCACGCCCTGTGCGCGGGCCACTTCAAGCGCGCGTGCATACAGCAGGCGCAGGCTGCCAGGCGGTGCCGGGATGCCGCTGGCGTCGCGCACAGGCGCGGTGTCCATTGCGGTCGGTACCGCCTGCAGGGCCTTGCCGTCGTAGATCAGCGGGTTGAGCAGGGCCATCTGCACGAACACCAGGCAGAGCAGGGCGCCAGTGACCGCGAACATCAGGTGGAAGGGCAGGCTGAGCACGCCGATCACGTTGTGCGCGTCCTGCCACAGCTGCTTCAGGTTGCGGCCCGGACGCAGTGCGAACAGATCACCGAACAGCTTTGGCAGGTGGATCACCAGGCCGCTGAGCAGTGCCATGCCATACAGCAGGCTGACGATGCCCATCACGTAGATGCCGGCCACCGGCAGGCCGAGGCTGTAATGCAGCTCGTTGACCAGTTCGGCCAGCCCGGTCTGTGGCGGCGTCGGGCTGCCGGCGATCTGTCCCGGCCAGGCGTAGCGCCAGCTGCCGTCATCGGCCTGCCAGTAGGCCAGTGGCTGCGGGTGTTCGGTGCCGGGGAAGGTCATGCCGACGTGGCGGCGCGCTTCCGGATGCGCGGCAAGCACGTCTTCCAGCAGGTACTGCGCGTCGTCCAGGCCGGCGGGGAGTGCGGTGGCTGCACCGGGCGTCTGCCACAGCGGCAGGTCGTGGTGGAACAGGGTCAGCGCACCCGCGTAGAAGGCCACGAACAGGCCGAAGCCGGCAACCAGGCCGACCCAGGTGTGCAGGGTGGTGAACGTGCGCAGCGTCTGCGAACTGAACTTCATGGGAAAGGTCTCATTGCACCGCGCCGGTCAGGCGCAGCAGCCCGAGCACGGCAAAGCCGGCGGCGGCGCTGCCGGCCAGCACCAGCCAGGCGCGCAGCGCGCTGCGGAAACTGAACGCCCACAGGGCGGCCAGCATCCACAGCGGGATGAAGGCGATGAGGGTCGGCACCAGCGCCCGTTGCCACGGGCCGGGCGGCAGCCAAGCCAGCAGGCCGGTGACGGCGGCGGCGAGGAGGAAGCCGGCGATGATGCCGGCAAGGGCACGCGGCCACATCAGGGCGACTCCGTACCGGGGCGGTGCCAGGCTGCCAGCGCCGGCAGCAGCATGGCGGCCAGCATCCAGGTGCACAGCATCGCCACCAGGCCGGCGGCAAAACCAAACTCGGCCATCCACAGCCACAGCGCGGCGGCAGCGGCGACCAGGCCGATCTGGCGGCCAAGGCGGCCGGCACGGCGCAGGCGCGGCCAGCGGCAGTGTGGCGAGGCGGCATAGAAGGCCAGCGCCGAGAACATCGCCGCCAGCATGCCCAGGCTGCAGAAGCCGAGCGTGGAAAGGCCGACGGTGATCATCGCGGGCGGCCAGCGTGGCAGCGGGCCGGCGAACGCGGGGCACGGGCGGGGCCGGCGGGAGCCGGTCGGAGCGGGTGGCGCATCACGGGGTCCTGGGGGAAAGCGGGCAGGCTGGCACAGGGCGGCCTGCGCCGACATGGTAATCATTGCAATTTCACGCTGCCAGCGAGACCCATTCAGCGGACCGTACGGTAGGCCTTGGGCTTTCCCCTGCGCTGGTTTAAGATCAGCGTAGAACCCTGACTGGAACAAGGTGGCCCGCGCCCAGCGCCGGCCGAGCGTGCGACATGAGCACTACCACCGCCCACTGTTGACCTGCCCCCGAAGGCCCTGTGTTCCAGGCGCCCTCGTGGCGCTTTTTTATTGCCCGGGCGCCGCCCCGGGAACGCTTTCCAGCCCGCCCCGCGGGCCCCGCACGAAGCCACTGCGATGATCAACATTACTCTTCCCGACGGCAGCCGCCGCGAATTCGAAAACCCCGTCAGCGTCATGGAGGTCGCCCAGTCGATCGGCGCCGGCCTGGCCAAGGCCACCATCGCCGGTGCCGTGGATGGCGTGCTGGTCGATGCCAGCGACGTCATCGACCACGATGCCAGCCTGCGCATCATCACCGCCAAGGACGAGGAGGGCGTGGAGATCATCCGCCACTCCTGCGCCCACCTGGTCGGCCACGCCGTCAAGCAGCTGTACCCGGACGTGAAGATGGTGATCGGCCCAGTGATCGCCGAGGGCTTCTACTACGACATCTACTCCGAGCGCCCGTTCACCCCGGACGACATGGCCGCGATCGAGAAGCGCATGGGTGAACTGATCGCCCAGGACTACGACGTCATCAAGAAGGTGACGCCGCGCGCCGAAGTGATCGAGATCTTCAAGGCCCGTGGCGAGGACTACAAGCTGCGCCTGATCGAGGACATGTCCGACGACATCCAGGCGATGGGCATGTATTACCACCAGGAATACGTGGACATGTGCCGCGGCCCGCACGTGCCGAACACGCGCTTCCTGAAGGCCTTCAAGCTGACCCGCATCTCCGGTGCCTACTGGCGCGGTGACGCGCAGAACGAGCAGCTGCAGCGCATCTACGGCACCGCCTGGGCCGACAAGAAGCAGCTCGAGGCGTACATCAAGCGCATCGAAGAAGCCGAGATGCGCGACCACCGCCGCATCGGCAAGCAGCAGGACCTGTTCCACCTGCAGGAAGAAGCGCCGGGCCTGGTGTTCTGGCACCCGAAGGGCTGGGCACTGTGGCAGGTGGTCGAGCAGTACATGCGCAAGGTGTACCGCAAGACCGGCTACGGCGAAGTGCGCTGCCCGCAGATCCTGGACGTGAGCCTGTGGCAGAAGTCCGGCCACTGGGACAACTACCAGGACGCGATGTTCTTCACCGAATCGGAGAAGCGCACCTACGCGCTCAAGCCGATGAACTGCCCGGGCCACGTGCAGGTGTTCAACCAGGGCCTGCACAGCTACCGCGACCTGCCGATCCGCTATGGTGAGTTCGGTGCCTGCCACCGCAACGAGCCGTCCGGCGCGCTGCACGGCATCCTGCGCGTGCGTGGTTTCACCCAGGACGACGGCCACGTGTTCTGCACGGAAAACCAGGTCGAGGCGGAAGTGACCGCGTTCCACCAGCAGGCGCTGGCGGTCTACCAGCACTTCGGCTTCGATGAGATCCAGGTCAAGATCGCGCTGCGTCCGGAATCGCGCCTGGGTGACGACGCCACCTGGGACAAGGCCGAGGGCGCGCTGCGCTCGGCACTGTCCAGCAACGGGGTGGAGTGGCAGGAGCTGCCGGGCGAGGGCGCCTTCTACGGCCCGAAGATCGAGTACCACCTGAAGGACGCGATCGGCCGTACCTGGCAGCTGGGCACCATGCAGGTCGACTTCATGATGCCGGGCCGTCTGGGCGCCGAGTACGTGGACGAGAACAGCCAGAAGAAGCACCCGGTCATGCTGCATCGCGCCATCGTGGGCTCGATGGAGCGCTTCCTGGGCATCCTGATCGAGCACCATGCCGGCCAGTTCCCGACCTGGCTGGCGCCGACCCAGGTGGTGGTGGCCAACATCACCGACGCTCAGGCCGAGTACGTCTCGGGCGTGACCAAAACCCTTGCGGAGCAAGGCTTCCGCGTCAGCTCGGATTTGCGTAACGAGAAGATCGGCTATAAAATCCGCGAGCATACGTTGCAGCGCGTGCCCTACCTGCTGGTCATTGGTGACCGCGAGAAGGAAAATGGGGCTGTGGCGGTGCGTACGCGTTCTGGCGAAGACCTGGGCAGCATGAGCCTGCAGGCCTTCATCGAGCGGCTCCAGGCCGAGGGCGCGTAAGCAAAGGTCCGGTCCGGGGGCACAGGCACCCGGACCGGTTCGATACCCTTGGGAGAACGTAATATCAGCACCCCTGACAACAAACAGAACCGCAAGAATCAGGAAATCCGTGTGCCGCGCGTCCGCGTGATCGGCAGTGACGGAGAAATGATCGGCGTGTTGTCGCGCGACGAAGCGCTGTCCATGGCCGAAGATGAAGGCCTGGACCTGGTCGAAATCCAGCCGCAGGCCGATCCGCCGGTCTGCAAGATCATGGACTTCGGCAAGTTCAAGTTCGAAGCGCAGAAGAAGGCCAGCGAGGCCAAGAAGAAGACCAAGCAGGTCGAGATCAAGGAAGTGAAGTTCCGTCCGGTCACGGACGAGGGCGACTACCAGATCAAGCTGCGCAAGATGCGCGGGTTCCTCGAAGATGGTGACAAGATCAAGGTCAACATCCGTTTCCGTGGCCGTGAAATGAGCCACCAGGAACTGGGCCGCGAAATGGCCAACCGGATCGAGACCGATCTGGGCGAGGACATCGTCATTGAATCCCGTCCGCGCCTGGAAGGGCGTCAGATGGTCATGATGATCGCGCCGAAGAAGAAGACCTGAGGCCTGACGGGCCGCCTTCCGGGGCGCCTGGCTGAATGGTTCAGGGTAGAGGGACGCCATGGGCGTCCCTTTGCTTTTGCAGGAAGCCGGTGAATTGCCGGCGAAAGGGTTGCAGGGGCTGGTGGCAGGGCGGTTTTGCCTGTATCATGCCCGGCTCGACCCACCCAGGACGGGTCGTACGCCGATCATGGCAGGACGGAAAGAGCGGCCCAGGCCGCCGCCAGATCAGTCAGAAACCAGGGTCATATCCCATCAAGGACATTGCAATGCCCAAGATCAAGACCAACCGGGCAGCGGCCAAGCGTTTCCGCAAGACCGCCTCGGGCAAGTACAAGTGCGGCCACGCCAACCGTAGCCACATCCTCACGAAGAAAGCGACCAAGCGTAAGCGTAATCTGCGTCAGACGGGCCATGTCCGTGCAGAAGACGCAGGCCGTCTGGACCGCATGCTCCCTTACCTCTGAGGAACTGAAAAATGGCACGAGTTAAGCGTGGCGTACAGGCGCGTCGCCGCCACAAGAAGATTCTGGATCTCGCCAAGGGCTATTACAACGCCCGTCGCAAGGTCTTCCGCGTCGCCAAGCAGGCGGTCATCAAGGCACAGCAGTACGCCTACATCGGCCGTAAGCAGAAGAAGCGCAACTTCCGTTCGCTGTGGATCACCCGTATCAATGCGGCTGCCCGCATCAACGGCCTGAGCTACAGCCGCTTCATGAACGGTCTGCTGAAGGCCGGCATCACCCTGGATCGCAAGGTCCTGGCTGACATCGCCGTGCACGACGCAGCCGGCTTTACCGCGCTGGCCGAAAAGGCCAAGGGCGCGCTGGCGGCATAAGTCCTTCCCGATGCCGTAACCGTTCACTCGGAACGGTGTCAGGTCAAGGCAATGCATGGGGAAGGGCGCAAGTCCTTCCCCATTCTTTTTTGGGTCCCGGTGAGGCCATGACGGCAGCGCGGGGACGGCGGTGGCGACAGGGGTCGGCCCTTCGCGCATCGCGATGGCAGATCGACTGGAGTTCCGGCCCCCCATGAGCGACATCCAATCCCTCACCACCCAGGCGCTGGCCGATGTGGCCGCCGCACAGAGCCCCGACGTGCTGGAACAGCTGCGCGTGGCCCTGCTTGGCAAGAGTGGCAGCATCACCTCGCAGCTCAAGCAGCTCGGCGCCCTGCCGGCCGACGAGCGCAAGGCCGCCGGTGAAGCGATCAACCAGGCCCGCGACGCGCTGACCCGCGCGCTGGGCGAGCGCAAGGCGCTGCTGGAAGACGCGGCACTGGATGCGCGCCTGGCCGCCGAAGCCATCGACATCACCCTGCCGGGCCGCAATGGCGACCGCGCCGGCCTGCATCCGATCACCCGCACCCTGGAGCGCATCACCGGCATCTTCGGCCGGCTGGGCTACGAGCTGTCGGAAGGGCCGGAGATCGAGGATGACTGGCACAACTTCGAGGCGCTGAACTTCCCGCCGCACCACCCGGCGCGCGCCATGCACGACACCTTCTACTTCGGCGACGGCCGCCTGCTGCGCACGCATACCTCCGGTGTGCAGGTGCGCTACATGGGCGACCACGCGCCGCCGCTGCGCATGATCGCCGCCGGCAAGGTGTACCGCAGCGACAGCGACCAGACCCATTCGCCGATGTTCCACCAGGTGGAAGGCCTGCTGGTGGACGAGCATTCGACCTTCGCCGACCTGAAGGGCACGCTGGCCGAGTTCGTGCGCGCCTTCTTCGAGCGCGACTTCGAGATGCGCTTCCGTCCCAGCTACTTCCCGTTCGTTGAACCGGGCGCGGAAGTGGACATCGCCTGGCAGCAGCCCGATGGCAGCACCCGCTGGCTGGAAGTGCTCGGCTGCGGCATGGTCCATCCGAACGTGCTGCGAAACGTCGGCATCGATCCGGAGCGCTACACCGGCTTTGCCTTCGGCATGGGCGTGGAGCGCTTTGCGATGTTGCGTTACGGCGTCAACGATCTGCGCGCGTTCTTCGAGAACGACGTGCGCTTCCTCAAGCAGTTCGCGTAAGCGCCGGTCCGTAGAGTCGAGCTTGCTCGACTGCTTCTAAATTCGCAGGCCCAGGCGCATGCGCCGGGCCCACCAGGGTGACACCATGAAATTCTCCGAAAACTGGCTGCGCAGCCACGTCCCGACCCGCGCTTCGCGCGATGAACTGAGTGCGGTGCTGACCGCCATCGGCCTGGAAGTGGAAGACGTGACCGCGCTGGGCGAAGGCCTCGAGCACGTGGTCGTGGCGCGCATCGTCGACGCCGTACGCCATCCGGAAGCCGACCGCCTGCAGGTGTGCAAGGTCGATGCCGGGCAGGGCGAGCTGCTGCAGATCGTGTGCGGCGCACCGAACGCACGTCCGGGCCTGGTTGCGCCGCTGGCGATGGTCGGCGCGCAGATTGGCGAGCTGAAGATCAAGCCGGCCAAGCTGCGCGGTGTCGAGTCCAACGGCATGCTGTGCTCGGCCAAGGAGCTGGGCCTGGACAACGATGCCTCCGGCCTGCTGGAACTGCCGGATGACGCACCGGTCGGCCAGGCTCTGGTCGAGTACCTGGGCCTGCCGGACGCCAGCATCGAGATCAAGCTGACCCCGAACCGCGCCGACTGCTTCAGCCTGCGCGGCATCGCCTACGACGTCGCCGCGGCCACCCGCAGCGACGTGCTGGATTTCACCGCCGAGGCGATTCCCGCCATCGGCAGCCGTGAGCTGGCCATCCAGCTCGACGCCGGCGCCGAAGCACCGCGTTACCTGGGCCGTGTCATCGAAGGCGTCAACGCCGCCGCCAGGACCCCGCTGTGGATGGCCGAGCGCCTGCGCCGCAGCGGCGTGCGCCCGGTCTCGCTGCTGGTCGACATCACCCAGTACGTGATGCTCGAGCTCGGCCAGCCGATGCACGCGTACGACCTGGGCACCCTGCAGGGCAGCATCGCCGTGCGCCGTTCGCGTGCCGGCGAGAGCCTGAAGCTGCTGGACGGCCGCGATGCCGCGCTGGACGACAGCTTCCTGGTGGTCACCGACGCCGATCGTGCGGTCGGCCTGGCCGGCCTGATGGGCGGCTTCGACACCCGCGTCACCGACGCGACCACCGCCGTGTTCCTGGAAGCCGCGCACTTCGCGCCGGCCGCGATCATGGGCCGTGGCCGCAAGCTGGGCCTGCACACCGATGCCGGCCACCGCTTCGAGCGCGGTGTCGACCCGGCACTGCCGCGTACCGCCATCGAGTACGCCACCCGCCTGGTGCTGGACCTGGCCGGCGGCACCCCGGCGCCGGTCACCGAGGCCGTGCGTGAGGCCGATCTGCCGCAGCCGGCAACCATCGTGCTGCGCCGCGCCCGCATCACCCGCGTGCTCGGCATCACCATCGAAGATGCGGAAGTGGAGCGCATCCTGCGCGCGCTGGGCATGGACGTGGTTGCCACCGCCGACGGCTGGCAGGTCACGGCGCCGAGCCGCCGCTTCGACATCGCCATCGAAGAAGACCTGATCGAAGAGCTGGCCCGCATCCACGGTTACGAGCAGATCCCGACCACGCTGCCGGGCGGCGCCTCGCGCGTGGCGATGCCGAGCGAGACCCAGCTGGACGCGCTGAGCGTGCGCCGCCAGCTGATCGCCCGTGACCAGCAGGAAACCGTCAATTTCGCCTTCGTCGACGATGCGCTGCTGAGCCAGTGGCAGCTGCGCGACAACCTGGTGCCGCTGGCCAACCCGCTGTCGGCCGAACTGGCGGTGATGCGCCCGTCGCTGCTGCCAGGCCTAGTCGCCACGTTGGGCCGTAACGCCGCCCGCCAGCTGGGCCGCGTGCGCCTGTTCGAACTGGGCCGCGTGTTCGCCCAGCCGGCCGGCGACGGCCGGCCGGCGCCGCTGGAAACCCCGCGCGTGGCCGCTGCGGTCTGTGGCGATGCACAGGCACTGCAGTGGGGCCTGCCGGCCCGCAAGGTCGATTTCCATGACCTGAAGGGCGATCTGGAATCGCTGGCCGCTGCCAGTGGTGCGGTACTGGAGTTCCGCCCGTCGGCCCGCCCCTACGGCCACCCGGCCCGTTCGGCCGAGGTGTTCCGCGATGGCGTGGCGATCGGCTGGATCGGGCAGATCCACCCGCGTCTGGCCAAGGCAATGGACATCGAAGCCGACGTCTACGCCTTCGAACTGGACCTGGGGCCGCTGACCGCCCGCCGCCTGCCGCGTGCCGGCGAGCTGTCGCGCTTCCCGGCAGTGCGCCGCGACCTGGCATTCCTGGTGCCTGAACAGGTGGCCTGGGCCGATCTCGCGGCCACCGTCCGCCAGGCTGCTGGCCCGCTGCTGCGCGACCTGAACCTGTTCGACCGCTACGTCGGCCAGGGCGTCGAGCCGGGATTCAAGAGTCTCGCTATGGGCTTGATTTTGCAGGACAAGTCGCGCACTCTGACGGACCGCGACGTGGATGCGGTGGTGGCCGAGGCGGTCACTGCCATCGAGCGTGAACATCACGCCCGGATCCGCGGCTGAGCGGGCAGCACTCGGGGGTAGCAGGCAATGGCATTGACCAAGGCGGAGATGGCGGAAAAGCTGTTCGACGAAGTCGGTCTGAACAAGCGGGAAGCCAAGGAATTCGTCGACGCGTTTTTCGATGTGCTGCGTGAAGCATTGGAACAGGGACGTCAGGTGAAGCTGTCGGGCTTCGGTAATTTCGATCTGCGGCGCAAGAACCAGCGCCCGGGTCGCAACCCCAAGACCGGCGAGGAAATTCCGATTTCCGCCCGTACGGTGGTCACCTTCCGTCCGGGCCAGAAGCTCAAGGAGAGGGTGGAAGCTTATGCTGGATCCGGGCAGTAACCGCGAACTACCGCCGATCCCGGCCAAGCGCTACTTCACCATCGGTGAGGTCAGCGAGCTGTGCGACGTCAAGCCGCACGTCCTGCGCTACTGGGAAACCGAGTTTCCCAGCCTTGAGCCGGCCAAGCGCCGAGGCAACCGCCGCTACTACCAGCGCCACGACGTGCTGATGGTGCGGCAGATCCGCAGCCTGCTGTACGAACAGGGCTACACCATCGGTGGTGCACGCCTGCGTCTGGATGGTCCCGATGCCCGCGAGGAATCGGCGCTGAGCAACCAGATCATCAAGCAGGTGCGCATGGAGCTGGAAGAAGTGCTGCAGTTGTTGCGCCGCTGATCCCATTTCCATCGTAATCCGCTATACTTCACGGCCCGCCGCACTGGCGGGCACATCGCAGCATCAGTCGGGGCGTAGCGCAGCCTGGTAGCGCATCTGCCTGGGGGGCAGAGGGTCGTCGGTTCGAATCCGGCCGTCCCGACCACTGTGATGAATCAAGAAGCCTGCGCAGCAATGCGTGGGCTTTTTTCTTATCAAACCCTATCCCCGCCTATCCAAGGTGATCAGAGTTCTTGAGTACCCTTCATAAGGGGATGATCACGTCATAAGGGGATGATCACGGTGGCAGACCCGTGCGCTACACTTTTTGGACTTGAGAAGTCGCAATCTGTGAGATAGATGAGTGTTCTCATCAACCATAGCAGGACAATGGACATGAAACTGCGCAAGTTGAAGGATGGCTTCGAGGCCCTCAGGCGGCAAGCTCGTCCGTGGATACGGTCGCGAAGGATGGAGATTTCGGTGCTGGTTGTTTGTTCATTTATGGTGCTCCTTGCCCCGCTGTATGCACTCGGCAACCCTTCTGTAAACAAGTCGTGGGTGACCGTTTATGAGGCACCGAAAGCCGGTGGCACATCCGTCTCGTCACCGCCTGGCCAAGTCGAGAAGCCCTCAAGTGATGAGGCCTTTGGAAGGCATCTGGATACGGTGACCGGTCTTTACAGTACTGTCATCACGGTGCTTACCGTAATGCTGGCGGCAGTAGTGTCCCTAGCCTTCTTCACCGTTAGGGCGGGTAGTCGAGCGGAAATGGATAAGGCACTTAGAGATGTTGTTGAATCGCAGGATTTTAAGAATTTCCTCCAGACGAAGATTCAAGCCGGCGTCGCGACCGGCATCGAGAACGAACTCGGGAACGTCCAAGATCTGGTCGATGAGTTAAGAAGAATGTATGAGGCATTGGACGACGTTGCAGTGCTAAGCGAAAGCGAGAATTCAGATGGCGATAGTAAAGCTTAGAACTCCCATTGGCCCGCCCGCCGCGAAAGGTTCTCCACAAGGGGCTATAGAGTCGCTCGCCACTCTCCAGGCCGAGATGGCCAATCGAGGTATGGGCTCCGCTCCGTGTCGCGTCGATGATGTGGCGCAAATGCTCGGCATCAAAGTTGTGCATGAGCAAATGGATGACGAAGTTTCCGGCTTTCTTGAAAAAAGGGGCGACATTTGGGTTGCAGGCGTGAATTCGTACCATCATCGGGTGCGTCAACGCTTCACCATCGCTCATGAAATTGCGCATTACATCCTGCATAGAAGGGAACAGAATCAGTTCCGTGACTACACCTTTGCTCGGCGCAACGACGATCGCTCAGACATGGAGCGTGAGGCTGACCAGTTCGCCGCCCAACTACTGATGCCGGAGGACGAGGTGCGGGCTGCAGTTGACAAAGGGTTGAGAAACCTTAACGATCTAGCTCGTCACTTCGATGTGTCCACCTTGGCGATGCGCTATCGGCTGGATAATTTGGGCTACCGGATGGGTTAGAAATGAACGAAGTTGCAGGGAAGCGATACGTGCCGATTCTTCGCTCGCGAGATGCTGAAATTCGCGCTTATGCTGAGCTCTCTGGCTCAGTAAAAGATGCTCTGCTTCCCGTCGTCGAGTACACAAAATCGCGCCGGACGAAGAAGAATACAGAGGGCTCTGTGAGCGTCTGCGTGTCTAAAATTGAGGAGCATCTTGCCGGGCGCTCCTACATTGCTGACGTTACTACGATGGATAGCCTCAGTAACGCAGAAACGGCCATGTTGCTGGATGCCGACAACGGATTTCGCAATTGGCGAGCATTTGTGCTTTCGTCGCTTAATTCAGCCTGCATACCGACTGTCCACCTCACCGATCCGTTCGATGAAAGAAGCGTGTTGGTGCAGTGCAAGGCGTTTCTAAATCGCTCAACGCATATTGCATTCCGTATCCCTGTGGATTATGACTCTACTTCCCGACTTGTTGATGTTCTCAAGAGAGAACTCGGCGGATTGGAGCAAGTGATTCTCATCTGCGATGGTGGCTATGTAAGCAAGTCCACTTACGCAGCGGCTCTGGCTGACAGCAAGCAAACCCTAGTGGCCGCTGGCGCTGGTTTTGCGTTGCGAGCTGTAGCCTGCAGTAGTTTTCCGAAGAGTGTTGTGCTTCCCGACTATGGTGGTGATGAGTATGGGAAGTTTGAACTGCTCGAGGTGAAACTCTCAGAGGATGTGAGGGCTGAACATGGTCTCGGTGACGTGGTTCATGGTGACTATGCTCTCGTTCATCCAGAAGACTTCAAGGGGATCGTGACCAGTTGGGTGCCCCGCGTAGATGTTCCCTTGGATCAGACACTTTTCTATCATCGTTACCGCCGTCCGAACGGGGGGTATGATCTCGCTGCAGATAAGGCATTCCACGACCCAGACTACGTTGCTCTCGACTGCTGGGGGCATGAGAACATTAAAAGTGCTGCTGGCGGCGCAGTTCAAGGCAGATCTCCTGCTCACTGGATATCTGTTCGCATCAACTTCCATCTTTCTCGACAGTCAAATCGGATCGAGCTAGCGTATCTTCTTAGGTAGTCGGAGAGTTTCGACGTCATCCAGCGTCAGACGCTCACCTCGCTCCGAGTTGAAGATTGCGAACTTCTGGTTCGCTCGGTTGTAGATGGACGTGATTGCACTGTGTGACAATTGCGCCGTCGTCAGAAGATTGACCGCAGATTGGCGGAGCATTTGGATATTGCTCGGGCCCCTGCGCGCGCCTAACATCTGGCGTAATTCGTCAGCTCTGAGCCACTGAATTGCTCCTGTCTTAGACAGGCGCTGCCGTTTGGCTGAGAGCCGACGGCGGCTGATCGTAGTTTCGCCTAAGTCGATCAGTCCAATCCTTTCCGGCATAATATCCTTAATCGTGGGCATTAAATTGGGTGCTGCCGCGACATAGACCTCGAGAAATCCCTCTACGTAGTCTTCGACCTGTCTGGAGAGCTTTGCTAGGTTGTCCCTAGGCCCTTTCACCTCGATGGCAACCAGGCGATTAGGTCCGACGATTGCGATATCGGCTTTTCTGCTCACATCCTTGTAAGGTAGTTCGAGAGCAATTATCTCGTCTTGCTGCAATTGGGGCAGCAGCCATCGAATTAATCTCAGTGTTTCATCTGCGGCGTAGTTCATAGGTCGCAATTCAGCTCCAAGTCCAGAATTTTCGCGCCCAGGAAGGTAGTCTATCGCCATCGTTAGGCATGCGCTCGCTCCCAAGCTCGTTCTCGGCTTAGCCTGAGGGGGGGGGGGCTCAGTCCATGGCACGTCTGCCTGTCCTGGTTCACTGCTTTCCTGGACAGCTGCTCTGCGCTTGCCAAGCGATAGATGAGTTCCGGAGCGCCCTCGTCCAGCCCATGCAGGATGCCGCTGCCCACGAAGCCGTGGGCAGTGAGCAGGTGCTGCATGCCGATGTTGGAGGCATTGGTCGAGGTGAACAGTTTGCGCCGGCCGTGCAGTGCGATGGCCTGGCGCAGCAGTGCGGTACCGATGCCCTGGCCGCGCTGTGCGTGCGCCACCATCAGCATTTCGACGAAGGCTTCGCCGAAGAAGTGGTGATGAATGACCAGGTAGCCGACGGCCCTGCCGTTCTGCTCGGCAACCTGCACGCCGCCGCGTGCCAGCCAGTCGCCGATCTGCAGGGCCCGGCCTGGATCGTTGGCCGCCACGCTGTCGAGCGCAATCAAGGCATCGGCGTCCTGGATGCTGCCGTCACGCAGGTGTGCGGAGTGGGAAGTCCGGCTCATCGCGGGCGCAGCTGCAGCAACAAGCCGCCGCCCGACACAAAGCAGGCGAGCAGGACGGCGATCGACAGCGGCAGGTGGAATTCATCGCGACCGAACAGGGCAAACGCCAGATGGATCAGCGCCGTGCCAATACCGAGTGCGCCACAAACCAGCGCATGGTCGCGCGCCGACGATGTGCCCAGCAGGGTCTGGCGATACCCCCAAAGCACGAAGCCGATCGCAAGCAGGTTGAACAGCAGGAAGCCCCGGATGCCACCGGGCACATGGAACATGGCCCATTCCTGCCAGAACGCAGCGTCGATCTGATGCAGGATCAACGCCAACAGCGTCGCCAGATACCATCGTTCCATGTCGCGCTCCCTGCCATGTACAGGCCATAGTCTATCGGCTCTGTCCCGCACGCATGCCTACCCGCCGCAGCCAGCGCGTGCTCGGCAGTCAATACACGCGGAACTCGGCCCGGCAGCCGTCGCTGACCCACACGCCGCGGCGGTCCCAGCCCCAGTTGCGGTCCTCGATGCAGGCCGTCACCGACTTCTGCTTGACCAGGCGCACCTCGTGGCGCACACGGATACGGCATTCCTTGTCCTTCTTTTCGTAGGACTCGCAGACCAGGCGCTCGCCATCATCGTCACGGTCCCTGCCGCGGCCCGGCCAGCGTCCGCGCCCATAGCCGTCGGCGACGAACTCGGCGCGGCAACCGTCGGTCACCCACAACGTGCGGCGGCTCTGGCCCCAGTTCTGGTTCTCCACGCACCGGGTCACCGACAGTTGCCTGGCCAGGCGCATGGGGCCCTCGATCGGGCATTGCGCGGTCTTGTTGAACTGCGATTCGCAGCGCAGCGCCGGAATGTGATCGGTGTCGTAGTCCTGTGCGGCTACGGTGGTGGCGGCCAGCAGCAGGGCAAGGGAGGTGCCGGTGATCGTCAGCAGCAGGCGATGGGACATGTGCAGGCTCGGTGGGGATGGGGCGGCAAGAATGGCCCAGTCCGGGGCTGCCGGAACGCTTCGTTCCGAAGATGGCTCAGTGGCGGTTTAGTAGTACGCGCGGGCCCATGCAGAGGCTTACATCCCGTATCATCGCTGCACATCCGATCGCATCGGTTTACACCCTCTTACATGTCTCCCACGCCGGTCGGCACAGCCTGTGGCTGTTGTCACTGGCATGCGGCCGGCGCGTGGAGGAGGATGCGCGGACCACGACGACCACAGGGGGTTGCGTTGATCAGCAGTACCGTCATTCATCGCTCGGCCGACGCAGGCGGCGCCGAGGTGCGGGTCCTGGACACTACGTTCAAGGGCAAGCATGTGTTCATTGCCTGGGGCCTGCGCGGGCCGGAACTGACCCGCAGCGCGGACCCGGCTGCCACCGTGGCCGCACGCAAGGCGCTGCACGCGGTTGCCGGCCACAGCGAGGGGCCGCGCAGCCCGGAAGTGTTCATCGCCAACCAGTCGGCGGTGGCGATCACGGTCTATCGCCTGCTTACCGAGGCGCGCTCCGGCGATGCCATCTTCTTCCTGTGCGATTCACAGGCGGTGGTCGATTGGCTCATCACCGCGCTGGAAGTGCAGGGCGCGGACTGATCCCGCGCTCCGGCGCGCATGGATTCACGCCAGCGCCGCGTCCACCGCAGCCCGTGCGTGCAGTGCAGTGGTATCGAACAGCGGCACGGCGCTGTCCTCCGGCCCTACCAGCAGCATGATCTCGGTACAGCCCAGGATGATGGCTTCGGCACCGCGCGCCACCAGTCTCGCGATCACGCCGGCGTAGACCTGTCGTGAGTGCTCGCTGACCACACCGGCGATCAGTTCCTGGTAGATGATGTCGTGCACGCTGCGACGATCATCGCCTTCGGGAACCAGCACCTCCAATCCGAAGCGATCCTGCAGCCGGCCGCGGTAGAAGTCCTGTTCCATGGTGAAGGCGGTACCGAGCAGGCCCACCTTGCGTGCGCCTGCCTGCACGATGGCCTGGGCGGTGGGGTCGGCGATATGCAGCAGCGGCAGTGGGCAGACCGCCTCGATGCGGTCGGCCAGCTTGTGCATGGTGTTGGTGCAGATCAACAGCAGATCGGCGCCACCGGCCTGCAGGCGCCGTGCAGCGTCGGCCATATGGTCGCCCAGCGCATTCCAGTCGCCGTCATGCTGCAGCTGCTTGATGCCGGCGAAATCCACCGACCACAGCAGCAGCTGCGCCGAATGTGCGCCACCGAGGCGCTGCCGCACGTCCTCGTTGATGAGCCGGTAATACTGCGCCGAGCTTTCCCAGCTCATGCCGCCGATCAGGCCAAGGGTCTTCATGCACAGCTCCATGCCGGGGAGCCGTCATTGCAGCACAGCCGATGCGGGAGTTGCACTAAACATTAGTGATTGCTAATGTGTTGGTCATGATCGAGAACGCCCTCTTCAAAGCGCTGGCCGACCCCACCCGCCGCCACATCTTCGAAAAGCTGGCCGAGGGCGGGCAGCATGCCAGCGCGCTGCGCGAGGGCATGGCGATCAGCCAGTCTGCGATGTCCCAGCACCTGGCGGTGCTGCGCGATGCCGGGCTGGTGAGCGAACAGCGCCAAGGCCGTTTCGTCCACTACGAGGTCGATCCGCGCGGGCTGGCGCACATCGGCAACTGGCTGCAGCGCTACCGGGCCTACTGGCCCGCGCGGATGGATGCCTTGCAGGATCTGCTGAAGGAGATGGACTGATGGACGATGTTCTGAACGAAGCGGCTCCCGCGTTGGTGATGGAGCAGTGGCTGCCAGCGCCACCGGAACGGGTCTGGCGCGCACTGTTCGATCCGGCGCTGCGTGAGCGCTGGTTGCCTGCGGCCGATCTTGCCGATCCGCAGCCTTGCCTGTGCGAGGAGGGGCGGGAACTGGGGTTCCGCCTGCGCGATGCGCAGCCCCCGCATCTGCACAGCCTGGTGTGTTTCCGGCTGCGCGCGGATGACGGCGGGGGGACGGTGCTGACCATCGTGCATCGGCTCACCGACCTGCGCGCGCTGCTGCCGTTGGCCGCCAACGACGATCATCGCACCATGATGCGCGCGGCCTGAGCCGGCGCCTGGATCGAACGCTACAGGGAGCAGGCACATGCGGGACAGAATGCAGCTGATACCAATGGTCGTGGAACGCAGCGAGCGCGGTGAGCGCTCCCATGACATCTACTCGCGGCTCCTGCGCGAGCGCATCATCTTTCTCAACGGTGAAGTCGATGACACTGTGTCGGCGCTGGTCTGCGCGCAGCTGCTGTTCCTGGAATCGGAAAACCCGGAGAAGCCGATCCATCTGTACATCAACTCGCCGGGTGGAGTGATCTCCAGCGGCCTGGCGATGTACGACACCATGCAATACATCTCGGCCCCGGTGCATACGCTGTGCATGGGCACCGCGCGGTCGATGGGTTCGTTCCTGCTGATGGCCGGCGAGCCCGGTCACCGTGCGGCGTTGGCCAATGCCAGCCTGCATGTGCATCAGCCGCTGGGCGGGGTGCAGGGCCAGGCGTCGGACATCTTCATCCATGCCGAGGAAATGCAGCGCACCAAGCAGCGCATCACCCGGCTGTATGCGCAGCATTGCGGACGCAGTGTCGAGGAGGTCGAGCAGACCCTGGACCGCGATCGTTTCATGAGTGCCGAGCAGGCATGCGAATGGGGCTTGATCGATCAGGTACTGGTACGGCGCGACGCGCTCGCGGCCTGAGCCTGCCTCTGTAACCACCGCATCCATGCTGCGCTGTGTGTGCCGCGCCAGGCCGGCGCACTCTATGCTGGTGGGATCTTCTGAAGTGGATGTCCGATATGGCCCTGCATACCTGGTGGTGGTTCCTCGCCACGGTGTTCGTTCTGTGTGGTACGCCGGGGCCGAACATGCTGCATATCCTCGGTCGCAGCGTCGGGCTCGGCTTTCGCGGTAGCGTGCCGGCGATGGCTGGCTGCCTGCTGGCGATGCTGCTGGTGCTGGCGGCCTCCGCAGCAGGCCTGAGTGCGCTGCTGCATTCCTCGCCGATGCTGTTTGAGGTGCTGCGCTATCTGGGCGTGGCCTATCTGGCCTGGCTGGGCCTGAAGGCATGGCGTGACAGTTGCCGGCCGGCACCACCGGTGACGGTCGATGCCGCGTTGCCGGTTGCGGCGTCGCTGGGCGCGTGGAAGGTGTTCCGTGGTGGCCTTCTGGTGGGCCTGAGCAATCCCAAGCTGCTGCTGTTCGCTGCGGCGTTCCTGCCGCAGTTCGTCGACCCGTCGCGTGGCCAGGCGCTGCAGTACAGCGTGCTGGTCGCCACCTTCGCCGGCTGCGAACTGTTCTGGTACGTGATGTATGCCGCCGGTGGCCATGGCCTGCGCCGATGGTTGGCCAAACCCTTCGCGCGGCGCTGGTTCGAGCGGCTGGTGGGCAGCGTTTTCCTGGCCTTTGCAGTGGCCCTGCTGCGTTTCCGCCCGCGCTGATTCACGCCGCGCACGCGGCCTGTTCACGACTGCCGCATCGGCTACGGCCTAGCCTGATCATCCAGTACGCAGTCCCCACGGGGAAAGGTTTGACATGATCAAGTGGGCCATCATCTTCGCCATCATCGGCGTCATTGCGGGCGTGCTCGGCTTCGGCGGCATTGCCGGCGCCGCGGTCGGCATCGCCAAGTTCCTGTTCTGGGCCGGCATCATCATCGCCGTGGTGCTGTTCCTGCTCGGCATGACCGTAGCGAAGAAGGTCAGCTAGCGTTGATCGCGCAGCAGCGTACTCAGTGTGCGCTGCTGCGCGAGAACAGATTGATCACCAGTACGCCAGCACAGATCAGGCCGATGCCGATCAACGCCGGTGCATCCAGGCGCTGCTTGAACACCACCAGCCCGATCAACGAGATCAGCACGATGCCGACGCCGGACCAGATGGCGTAGGCAATGCCGGTCGGTATCGATTTCATGGTCACCGACAGCAGGTAGAAGCACAGTCCATAGCCGACCAGCGCGCCCAGTGTCGGCGCCAGCCGGCTCATGCCGTCGGATGCCTTCAGCAGCGACGTGGCAATTACTTCCAGCACGATGGCAGCGGCAAGGTAGAGATAGGGATTCATTGAGCGCTCCTGCTCACTGCGGGTCGCATAGTTTCAGGGCCTGTTCGGCCATCGCCAATGCGTTGGCGCGTTCTTCCTCGTCCAGCGGACGCCCATAGGCCGTGGCCCAGTAGCCATCGGCAGCGCAGCGCGCCGCATACAGTCGCGGATCGTTGGCTTCGCCGGCGAACTCGGCCAGCATCGCACGCTTCCAAGTACGCCAATGCGCGAGCAGGGCTGGTTCCATCAGGTTGCCCAGGGTCAGGCCGATGTCGTTGTCCTGTTCCTGCTGCAGCAGATGCTCGAAATTGGCCTGCACATAGGCGCGGCTGAAACGGCCATGCCCTTCGGGGTTTTCCTGCAGCAGGGCACGCACCCGCGCTTCGAATTCGCCGATGAGCGCTCCGATGGCTTCATCCACCAGTGCCTGCTTGCTGCTGAAATGATGGAACAGCGCACCCTTGCTGACACCGGCGGCCTGTGCGACGTCCTGCACGGTCAGCGCGGCCAGGCCATTACGGCCGATCACTTCAATGGTGGCCTGCAGCAGTGACTGGCGCACGCTGTCGGGCGCCTTGCGGCGCGAACGGGAGGGGGATGCGGACATGGCGGGAAGAAACCGACTGGACGGTACGATTGTAACGCAGGCCCGTGGTGTCACCGCGCTGCCGGCCAGGGCCGGCAGCGGAACCGTCATGCGTCGATGCGGGCGAAACGCGGCTGCGGTCCGTGTTCGCCCGGTACCTGTTCGACGAACATGGCATACGGGCGCACCCACAGGCCGCCTTCGCCATAGAGCGCGCGATACAGCACCAGTGGCTCCAGCGTCTCGCTGCTGCGGACGATATCGAGCACTTCGTACTCGCCGCCCTTGAAGTGGCGGTAGCGACCCGGGGCCAGGGTGGGTAGCGGGCTCAGCTCAGCCATGGGGTGCGAGCCTCACTTGCGTGCCGGGCTGGTCGGCTTCGCGCAGTAGGCATCGATGGCCTCGGCGGTATTGGCCAGGCCCTGTGCCTGTGCCAGTTCCCACGGGCGTTCGCAACGCTGGTTGTGCTCGCACCACTGGTAGCCGGCCGAACCAATGCATCCGTGGGCATCGCGATCGCCGCCCACCTTCGGTACCGCAGACGAGGTGGGCGCCGCATCGGCACGTGCGGCGGCGTCGTGCTGGTTGGCGCACGCGGTCAGCACCAGCAGGACTGGAATCAGAAGAAGCGCTTTCATCGGGCGGGCTCCGTGCCTAAAGCGACAGTGTCTGTCGCAAATAGCCCTCCAGCAAGCGCTCAGTGCATGGCGGCGCGGATCAGCTCTTCAATCAGCACCAGATAGCTGGCCACGAAATAGAACTTCAGCAGCGTCCAGCGCTGCTGCGAGAAGAAGGTGCGCATGTGGAAGGGGCCCCTGTTGGTGACGGTAGTGTGAAGCTCCGTCAACTCCGTGACAAGGGTCACGGAACGCCTTCACTAAACAGCCTCAGGGATGTGAGGGTTGGGAAGCGCCCGACCGAATCCTGAGGCATTTTCGTACAAATCTGATGGGCCATCTCCGACGCGATCGATAGCCTGAGGGTGTACTGGCACGTGGCCCTGCCGCCTGTCACCGCCTCTTTCCTTCCGCAGGAGCTTCTCATGGTCTTTACTGTCCAATGCACTGCCCGGCACTGGTCCGTGTTGCATCCGAAGGCGGGTGACGCCACCCGTTACGCCCGCGGTGCCGATGCCTTCGACGCGGCCGCTGCGCTGGCCCTCGAGCACCATCGTCGCACCGGCCAGCGCAGCACGGTCCGGGTCGAGGCGCTCGGCAGCACCGTGGATGCGCTCCATATCGGGGAGTGACGCCACCGGCCGAGGCGCAGTCAGCCACGGTTGAGTTGTTTGAATGGGGAAAAAACCGCCGTGGTGCGACCCCCTGTGCGCCGCGCCACGAATCCCGGATGCTTGCGCCATCGTATTCATCCGGAGATTCCGATGGGCAAGGCACTCACCTGGCGCACCCTGGCCTGCACGCTGCTGCCGATGCTGGCGGCCGCAGGCGGCGCGCAGGCGCAGAGCTATGGCTACGGTTATGACGATGATCGCTATGGCGGTCGTGATGGCGGCGGCATCGTCCGCTGCGAATCGATCAAGAACCGCAGCAATGAATGCCGTCTGGAAGGCCGTGCCCGGATGATCCGCCAGTTGTCCGGTTCGCCGTGCGTGGAAGGCGAGACCTGGGGGCAATCGCGCTACGGTGTGTGGGTCACCCAGGGCTGCCGTGCCGAGTTCGTTGGCGAGTACCGCCGTGGCGGTGGCTGGGGTGGTGGCCATGGCAACGGCTGGGGCAACGGTGGCAATGGCTGGGGCGGGGGTGAGGTGATCACCTGCCATTCCAACGGCCACCGCCAGGAGTACTGTGATGCCCGCATCCGTCGTGGTGTGCGCCTGGTGCGTCAGGATTCACGCAGCGCCTGCATCGAGGGCCAGACCTGGGGCTGGAACCGTCGTGGCATCTGGGTCAGCGACGGCTGCCGGGCGCAGTTCCAGGTGAATTGAGCTCGCCCATCGAAAATCAGAATAATCTGATACAGCTCACATTTTGAACGTCGTATCTTCTGTGATCAGGGCACCCTGCGTGCCCCTGATCCGTCGCGATGAAGTCTGCCGAAACCGGCACGCCCGTCCCGCCACCGTCGATACGCTGCCTCAAGGAGTGAGCTGCATGTTGATCCGCCTGCAATGCGAGCAACGCCAATGGCGCGTGCTGCACCCGGACCGGCCGGAACCGATCGAGTTCCGCGATGGTGCCCGGGCCTACGATTTCGCTGAAACCCTTGCACGCCTCCACTTCGTCGACACCGGGCAGCGCGCTGCGGTGCGGGTGGAGGCCAGCGGTGCGTTCGTGGAAGCGGTCAGCTACGGCTGAGGGTTGGGGTTTCCGGCCAGATCATCGTTCCGGAGCCCGCTAGCCACGCACGGCGTGGATCTACTTTGCATCTGTCTCCACGCATGGCGTGGATCGACCCCTGTTCCGCAGTAGATCCACGCCATGCGTGGATCTACTGGTGGTGACCGGCCTCAGCCTGCCGCGCTGAGCGGCGGGGTCCCGGCAGCCAGCTGCGGCCAGCGCTTGAGCACCGCCGCGCGGATGCCCGCCGCATCGATACCGGCTTCGGCCAGCAGGTCCTCACGGCTGGCGTGGTGCTGGTAACTGTCGGGCAGGCCCAGGTGCAGGATCGGGCGCAATACGCCTTCGGCGTTGAGCAGTTCGCCGACGCCGGAGCCGGCGCCGCCGGCCACCACGTTGTCTTCGATTGTGACCAGGCCCTCGTGCTGGGCGGCCACGGCCAGCACCAGCTCGCGGTCCAGCGGCTTGATGAAGCGCATGTTGACCACGCTCAGGCCCAGTTCGCGCCCGACCTGTTCGGCGGCGGCCACGGTGCTGCCAAAGGCCAGCAGTGCCACGCGGCTGCCCTGCAGGCGCAGCTCGCCCTTGCCGATCGGCAGGGTCGACAGGTCGGTGCCGGCGGCAACGCCGGTGCCGGTGCCGCGCGGATAGCGCACGGCGGCCGGGCCCGGGTGCTGCAGGCCAGTGCTGAGCATCTGCCGGCACTCGGCTTCATTGGACGGAGCCATCACCACCAGGTTCGGCACGCAGCGCAGGAAACTCAGGTCGAGGTTGCCGGCATGGGTCGCGCCGTCCGGGCCGACCACGCCGGCGCGGTCGATCGCGAACAGCACGTCCAGGTCCTGGATGGCCACGTCATGCACCAGCTGGTCGTACGCGCGCTGCAGGAAGGTCGAGTAGATCGCCACCACCGGCTTGCCGCCCTGGGTGGCCATGCCGGCGGCGAGGGTGACCGCGTGCTGCTCGGCAATTGCCACGTCGAAATAGCGTTGCGGATATTCCTTGCTGAAACGCACCAGGCCGGAGCCTTCGCGCATCGCCGGGGTGATGCCGTACAGGCGTGGCTCGGCAGCGGCGGCATCGCACAGCCAGTCGCTGAACACATCGGTGTAGGTCGGCTTCTTGGCACCGGCCTTGGCCACCAGGCCCTTGTCCGGATCGAACGGGCCGACGGCGTGGTAACCGATCTGGTCGCCTTCGGCCGGCTCGTAGCCCTTGCCCTTGGTGGTCATCACGTGCAGCAGCTTCGGGCCCTTGGAGGCGCGCAGCGTCTTCAGCGTGGACAGCAGGGCCGGCATGTCGTGGCCGTCGATCGGACCGGTGTAGTGGAAGCCCATTTCCTCGAACATCGTGGACGGCACGAACATGCCCTTCCAGTGTTCTTCCCAGCGCTTCACGAAGCGCGCCGGGTTGTTCTTCTTGTCGCCGAGGATCTTCTTGCCGCCTTCGCGCAGCGCATTGAGCGTGCGGCTGCCGGTGGCGCGGCCGAGCATCTTGGTCAGACCGCCGACCGCCTCGGAGATCGACATGTTGTTGTCGTTGAGGATCACCAGCAGGTTCGGCTCGGGCTCCATGCCACCGGCGTGCATCAGCGCTTCGAACGCCATGCCGGCGGTCATTGCGCCATCACCGATCACTGCAACGACCTGGCGGTTGTCGCCTTCGGACTGGCGGGCGATGGCCATGCCGAGTGCGGCCGAGATCGAGGTCGAGGAGTGGCCGACGCCGAAGGTGTCGTACTCGCTCTCTTCGCGCTTCGGGAACGGCGCGACGCCGTCCTTCTGCTTGACGGTGTGGATCTCGTCGCGGCGACCGGTCAGGATCTTGTGCGGGTAGGTCTGGTGACCGACGTCCCAGACCAGCTGGTCCTGCGGAGTCTGGTACAGGTAGTGCAGCGCCACGGTGAGTTCGATCACGCCCAGGCCGGCGGCGAAGTGGCCGCCGCTCTTGCCCACCGACTCGATGAGGTAGGCGCGCAGTTCGTCGGCGACCGCCCTCAATTCGGATTCGTCGAACGTGCGCAGGTCATCCGGTGTCTGGATGCGCGCGAGGCGGGGATAGCGGGCAGAGTCGATCATCATGTTCGCACTTGTTCTGAACGCCCATTTTCGCCCTCAAACGGGGGTGGGGCAAGCAAACGCCGCCGCCCGTGACAGGACGGTGAGGGTTGCATTTTCAGCGATTCAGGTGCTCAGTTTTGACCGCTTGGGCAATTGCGCCTTCAGGAAGGCCATCTGGTCGGCCAGGATGTTGCGGTTGGACAGGATCAGATGCTCGATCCAGCTGGGCCGGTAAGGCACCGCCAGCAACGGCATTCCGGCCTGCTGCGGGGTGCGGTCGCTCTTGCGCGAGTTGCAGTGGAAGCAGGCGGTGACCACGTTTTCCCAGCAGTCCAGGCCACCCTTGGACAGCGGCATGACGTGGTCGCGGGTGAGCGTGGGGCGGTTGAACTGCTGGCCGCAGTACATGCACAGGTGTGCGTCGCGGGCGAACAGGGCCGGGTTGGTCAGGTTCGGCGTGGGGTCGATCGCGCGGGAGCGGGCGTGGCCGCGGGCGGCGATGATCGGGTGCAGGTCCATGCCGCTCTGCAGTCCGCTGAAGCGGTTGGTACCGCCGTGGATGTGCAGGCAGGGATCGCCGAGTGTCCAGGCGACGGCTTCGCGGGCGTAGAGGCACGCCGCATCCTGCCAGGTGATCCAGTCCAGTACGCGTCCGTGGGCATCAAGCGAGAGCAGCCGGACCGAACCGGGGCGATGCAGCGTCGTGGCGTTGGGCGATGCTTCGGCGCCCGGAGCAGAAAACGGAGCTCCGGCTTCGATCAGACCCAAGCGTGTAGTGTCTGTCTCCATCGGGAGAACAGCTTATACCTGAATGTTGACGATTTGTGTATCGCCCCGAGGGCGATGCCCAAATCGCAATGATTCAGGTCCACGCATTCCTCCTATCCCCCGCACCTGTCGGTGCGCCCCCTTTAGCAACCCAGCCCGCCGTTGGCGCGCTGGGTTGCCCGCGCATTCTTCCTAATCCCCGCGCCTGTCGGCGCGCCCCCTTTAACAAAAGGGGGCTTTTCTCCAGATGGATTTCGGTGGTTTCCATCCACGCATGGCGTGGATCTACGGTGTCGACCAAGGTCGACACCTACCAGCAGCAGAAATCTGTCGAGGGCGGGGTGGGTCCGGTTGCGGGGGCGTGAGCCGCATGGATGCGGCGACCGAGCTTACATGGACGTACTTGCAGCGTCCCCCGCAATTGGACCCACCTCGCCACCCAGCAGGAAGCCCGCTCTTGCCGTTGCTGTTGCTGTTGCGGTTGCCGGCCAGCGGCCGGCACTACCGCGGGTGCCGGGCGCCGCCCGGCTCAGGCGCCGAAGCGCTCGTCGTCCATCGCCATCAGCGGGGCGGCGCCGGCCTGGATCGCGGCGGCGTGGGCGAGGGTGCGCGGCAGCACGCGGGCGAAGTAGAACCGTGCGGTCTCGCGCTTGCCCTGAGCGAAAGCGGCGCCGTGCGCGCTGGCATCGGCGGCGGCCACGCTGCGGGCCCACCAGTAAGCCAGCACCACGTAACCCGAATAGAACAGGTAGTCGTAGCTGGCCGCGCCGAGTTCGTCCGGATTGGAAGCCGAACGCTGCAGCACATCCATGGTCAGCTTGCCCCATTCGGCGGCCTTGGCGCGCAGCGGGCCGATGAACTCGGCCAGCGCTTCGTTGCCCTCGTTGGCCTTGGCGAACGCCTCGATCTCGGCCAGCATCAGCTTCAGGCCGGCGCCCTGGCTGGACGCGGTCTTGCGGCCGATCAGGTCCAGCGCCTGGATGCCGGTGGTGCCTTCATACAGCGTGGTGATGCGCGCATCGCGGGCCAGCTGCTCCATGCCGTGTTCGCGGATGTAGCCGTGGCCACCGAAGCACTGCAGGGCGTTGTAGGTGTTCTCGATGCCCCATTCGGTCTGGCAGGCCTTGGAGATCGGGGTCAGGAAGCTCACCAGGGTGTCGGCGCGCTCACGCTCGGCGGCATCGTCGGCGTGGTGGGCGACGTCGATCAGGGTGGCCGCGTGCAGTGCCAGCAGACGGCTGCCTTCGACCAGTGACTTCACCGTCAGCAGCATACGGCGCACATCCGGATGGACCAGGATCGGGTCGGCCGGCTTGTCCGGGAACTTTGCGCCGCTCAGGGCGCGCGACTGCAGGCGCTCACGGCTGTACTTCAGTGCGTTCTGGTAGGCGCGCTCGGACAGGCCGATGCCCTGCAGGCCGACGCCCAGGCGCGCGGTGTTCATCATGGTGAACATGGCCTGCAGGCCCTTGTGCGGCTGGCCGACCAGGTAGCCCTGCGCACCATCGAAGTTCATCACGCAGGTGACCGACCCCTTGATGCCCATCTTGTGCTCGATCGAGCCGCAGCGCAGTGCGTTGCGCTCGCCGACGTTGCCTTCGCGGTCGACCTTGAACTTCGGGGTGACGAACAGCGAGATGCCCTTGGCACCCGGAGGGGCGTCGGGCAGCTTGGCCAGCACCAGGTGCACGATGTTGCCGGTCAGGTCGTGCTCGCCGGCAGTGATGAAGATCTTGGTGCCGGTGATCGAGTAGCTGCCATCGGCATTCGGCTCGGCCTTGGTCTTGAGCAGGCCCAGGTCGGTGCCGCAGTGCGGCTCGGTCAGGCACATGGTGCCGGTCCAGCGGCCCTCGATCAGCGGCTTCAGGAAGGCCTCGTGCTGCCAGGCCTCGCCGTGCTGCTTCAGCGCTTCGATGGCGCCGTGCGAGAGCAGCGGGAAGTTGCCCCACGCCAGGTTGGCGGCGTTGATCATCTCGTTGAGCGGCACGCCCAGGGTGTGCGGCAGGCCCTGGCCGCCCAGCTCCGGCGACGCGGTCAGGCCGGTCCAGCCGCCATCGACGAACTGGTCGTAGGCCTGCTTGAAGCCGGGCGGGGTGGTCACTTCACCGGTGGCCTGGTCGAGCACGCAGCCGATCTCGTCGCCGACGCTGTTGAGCGGGGCCAGCACGGTGGCGCTGAAGCGGCCGGCTTCTTCCAGCACGGCATCGACCACGTCGGCGGTGGCGTCGGTGAAGCCCAGGCGGGCGAACAGGGGTTCGACCTTGAGCACATCGTGCAGGGCGAAACGGAGGTCGGAAAGCGGGGCGGTGTAGCTGCTCATCGGTACGTCTCGATTTGATCAGGGACAGGGGGAGCGGCGCCGGGCGCCGCGGCGGAAAGCGGGAGTCAGCGCAGCACGCCCGGCAGGCCCGGGGCCTGGTTGAGGGTGCTGCGGCTGCTGATGTCGAAGCTGCGCTGCTTCTTTTCCTGCGGCGTTGCTGCCACCGTTCCCTTCAGGCCATAGGCCAGGGTGCGGTTGCTGGCCAGCGCATCGGCCACCACCAGGCGTGCGGCCGAGCTGGGCACCAGATCGACCTGGATGACGTCGGCCGAGGTGCCGCCGATGGAAATGCCCGGCTTGGCCTGCAGGGTGCCGGCGTCGCTGTCGCCGACGGTCAGCGCCAGCGCGACGTCATCGAAGGTCATGGGCATGGAGCTGTAGTTCTGCAGGCGCAGGGCTACGGTCCAGTTGCCGTCGGCGCGCACGGTCAGCTGCTGCAGGCTGGCCGCCGGTTCCGAAACACGCTTGACGATGCCGTTGTTGCAGGCAACAAGGGCGAGGGTGCACAGGACGATCAAGGCGATACGGAAGCGGTGGAGCATGGGCGCAGGTCCTCTGGAGGGGTGCGTTGGATAAGCATACTACGGCGTATGGTCGTTTGGATCGCCTGTGGCGACCCGTCGCAGAGGGTAGCGCGTGAAGATGGCGGCCGGGCGTGCGCGGCGCCGGATGGCGCGCGCGTGGTGCGCCGGATACGACGCGGTTCAGTCGGCGGGCGTATCGCGAATCGGAGCCATCAGGCGCAGTGGGCCGAGGTCGTAGCCCATCGTCTCGGCTTTCTCTTTCAACTGTTCGAACCGGGTGCGATCCATTTCCGGCAGGCGCGAGAGGATCCACAGGTACTTACGGTCCGGCTCACCGACCAACGCCCACTGATAGTCCGGGTCCAGTGCCAGGACCCAGTAGTCGGCCCAGACCAGCGGCACCCAGCTCAGCCAGTCCGGCACGAAGCGCACCTGCAACTGGCCGGGATGGCCGGCAACCGGGCGTGCAACGCCTTCAGCAACCACGCGTTCTCCGTCGCCGTTGCGGCAGGCATTGGTGACACTGATGCGGCCATCGCGGCGCAGCCCGTAGTTGGCGGTGATCTCGCCGACGCACTGCTTCTGGAACGACACCGGAAGATGCGCGATCTCGTGCCACTGGCCTGCGTAGCGATCAATGTCCAGCGTGTCGACTGCGCGCACCGGTTCGGCGGCGATCACCGGGGAGGCGGCCAGCAGCAAGCAGGCGAGCAGGGCGGGGCGCATAGGCATCGGCAGGCTCCAGGCAGGAGTCCTGAGCTTAGGCGAGCGGCCACGGGCGCGTGTAAAGGTTCCATGCGCCGGCACCATTGCCGTCGTCAGTTGGGGCTACTGCTCGAACGGGCGTTGACTGCGCTCGTCGCCGTCAAAGGTAAGTGTCCGCGTATGCAACGTGCCGCTGCTCATATCCCATTTGAAGGTGTCCAGCCCTCCGCCGCCAGTTCCCTTGGAATGCAGGCGTACTGCGCCGCGGGTCAGATTGTCGGTCAGCAGCAGTTGCGCGGAGCCGTCGGCGTCCACACGGAGTCCGGCCCGGTCCCGCCACCGGTCCTCGCCCTGTCCCTTCGGGGCGTCCAGAGCAAGAGCGACGCTGTTGTCCTCGAACGTGCTCAGGCCGCCTCGCTCGGCGCCGGAAGCGTCGAAAATCAGGATGCCGGCAGCGCGGCTTCGTCGCCCTTCTTCTACGCTGTCCTGGCCAATCTCCACCCGTACCACGCCGTGCTCGTCGAGTACCTGCAGCTGCCGCGTGCTCAAATGATCGACGTGTAATGGGGCATCGCGCTGCGAAAGCAGCCAGGCCGTGACTGCGGCCAAGCCAAGCAACAATACGGACAGCCCGGCAACCACCCATTGCAGGCGACGCAGCGATTGCTGTAGTTGGGACAGGGAAGGGGTGTCATCCATGTCATCAGTGCTCCATGCAGTGAACCAAGGACGGTACTACAGAGACGGCAGGCACGGTCGCGCAAAAAAAAGACCTGCATTTCTGCAGGTCTCTGAAGATGGTGGCCGAAGACGGAATCGAACCGCCGACACGGGGATTTTCAATCCCCTGCTCTACCAACTGAGCTACTCGGCCAAATTGTGTGGCAACCGTGATCAAACCCGGTTTCCGGAAAAAAAAGACCCGCATTTCTGCAGGCCTTCGAAAGTGGTGGCCGAAGACGGAATCGAACCGCCGACACGGGGATTTTCAATCCCCTGCTCTACCAACTGAGCTACTCGGCCACATTTTTCGTTGCAGCGAGGTCGCTGCCAAGGACGCGTATATTACGGAGGTCGGCTGCCTTCGGCAAGCGTTTTGCCAAGATTTCTTCACATTGCCGTCTGCGCGCTCGCAAGTGCTTGATCCTCCGTTCTGGGGCGGGGCGTGGCCAGTCGATAATCGTCTGCGATGGAAATCAGCAGGTCGCCGCAAGCGCCAATGCTGCAAGGGCAAGGGCCGTGCCGGACCCGCGCCGGTCCGGGCAATGGAACGCTGTTTTCGTGGCCACCATCGGGGATCGCTGCGGCGTAGTGTCGGCACTCCTTTCTCCTGATGCTGGCAACAGCAGAGACCTGGCCATGTCCGATTCCTCGACCACCTCCCGCATCGTGCTCGCCTCGCGTCCACAGGGCGCACCGACCGCCGGCAATTTCCGTCTGGAGCAGGCCACGCTGCCGGCGCCCGGGCCGGGCGAGGTGCTGCTGCGCAACCGCTACCTGTCGCTGGACCCGTACATGCGTGGGCGCATGGACGAGGGCCCCTCGTATGCCGCGCCGGTGGCGGTGGGCGCGGTGATGGAAGGGCAGACCGTGGCCGAGGTGCTGCAGTCCAACGCCGAGGGCGTAGCCGCAGGTGAGCTGGTGCTGGCGCCGGGTGGCTGGCAGACCCACGCGGTGCTGCCGGCCAGGGCACTGGGGCGCCGCCTGGACCCGGCCGGACTGCCGCTGAATACCGCGCTGGGCGTGTATGGCATGCCCGGCTTCACCGCCTATTCCAGCCTGCATGAAATCGCCCGTTTGAAGCCGGGCGAGACGCTGGTCGTGGCTGCCGCGACCGGGCCGGTGGGCGCGACCGTGGCCCAGCTGGCCAAGCTGCAGGGCGCGCGCGTGGTCGCCATCGCCGGCGGCGAAGCCAAGCGTGCCTATCTGCAGACGCTGGGCGTGGACGTGGCGCTGGATCATCGCGCCGCTGATTTCGCCGCGCAGCTGCGTGCGGCGGTGCCCAGGGGTATCGACGTGTATTTCGAGAACGTAGGCGGGCACGTGCTGGATGCAGTGCTGCCGCTGCTCAACGACTTCGCCCGCATTCCGGTGTGCGGCACCATCGCCACCTACAACGAGCGGGGCGTCGAGCAGCCCGGCCCGGACCGGTTGCCCGCACTGTTCAGCCAGATCCTGCGCCAGCGCCTGACCGTGCGTGGTTTCATCGTGCACGACTTCAACCACCTGTGGCCGGAGTTCGAACGCGAGATGCCGCAGTGGCTGCGCGACGGCCGCATCCAGTACCGCGAGGATGTGGTGGAAGGGTTGGAGAATGCGCCGGAGGCGTTCTTCGGGCTGTTGCAGGGGCGCAACTTCGGCAAGCTGGTGGTGAAGCTGGATTGAGGCCTTGGCGGTGTGCCGACCAAGGTCGGCACCTACGGGAAGCTGGGTGTGCCGACCAAGGTCGGCAGCTACGGGAAGCTGGGTGTGCCGACCAAGGTCGGCAGCTACGGGAAGCTGAGTGTGCCGACCAAGGTCGGCAGCTACGGGAGGCTGAGTGTGCCGACCAAGGTCGGCAGCTACGGGAAGCTGGGTGTGCCGACCAAGGTCGGCAGCTACGGGAAGCTGGGTGTGCCGACCAAGGTCGGCAGCTACGGGAAGCTGAGTGTGCCGACCAAGGTCGGCAGCTACGGGAAGCTGAGTGTGCCGACCAAGGTCGGCACCTACGTCAGGCAGTCGAGGCCTTTTCCCGGCGCAGCAGTTCGCGCTTGCGCGCTACGCCCCAGGCATAGCCGGACAGGTCGCCATCGCGGCGCACCACGCGGTGGCAGGGCACGGCCACCGCCAACGGATTGCTTGCGCATGCGCGTGCGACGGCACGGCTTGAGCGCGGCGCGCCAATACGCGCGGCGATATCCGCATACGAGGTAGTGTGCCCGCGCGGAATCTGCTGCAGTGCCTGCCACACCCGTTGCTGGAACGCGGTGCCACGGATATCCAGCGGCAGCGTGGCGCCCCGCGAAGGATCCTCGACCATGCCTACGACCTGTGCCACCAGTTGCTCGTAGCCTTGGTCGGCGCCCACCAGTTCGGCCTGTCGGAAGCGTTGCTGCAGCGACTGCAGCAGGGTCTCCGGATCGTCGCCGAGCAGGATCGCGACCACGCCGGTGGCACTGCTGGCCACCAGCACGCTGCCCAGTGAGCTTTCGGCAAGCGCGAAGTGGATGACTTCGCCGCGCCCCCCTGCGCGCCATTGCTTGGGCGTCATGCCCAGCAACTTCGGTGCGTTCTCGTAGAAGCGTCCACTGGAACCGAAGCCAGCATCGTGGAAGGCGTCGGTGATGCGTTCCTGTTGTTCCAGCCCGGTGCGCAGGCGGTCGGCGCGGAGCGCGGCGGCGTACTGCTTGGGGGTCAGCCCGGTGGACTGCTTGAACAGGCGATGCAGGCGCGTCGGGCTGCAGCCAGCAATATCGGCCAGTTCCTGCAGCGAGGGTTCGTCGAGGCTGGTCTGCAGGTGGCGGCAGACCCGTTCGATGCGGTCATCGAGGGCGGTGGTGGCGGTACTGTCCATGGCCGGATTCTGGCACGTGCCGGTGCTGCGGAAACTCCGTTTCCTGCACTCACCTGTGAGGCCCGGAAACGGAGTGTTGGCGGGCCGAACGCACGGCATCGTGGCGGCCACTTCACAACCGGTACCACGACCATGCGCCTGAACAACAAGATCGCTCTCATCACCGGTGCCAGCGCCGGTATCGGCCGCGCCAGCGCGCTGCGCTTCGCCGCCGAAGGAGCAAAGCTGGTGCTCAACGCACGGCGGCCGGAGCCGCTGCAGGCGCTGGCCGAGCAGATTCGCGCTGCCGGTGGCGAAGCCGTGGTGCATGCCGCCGACGTGGCCAACCCGGGCACGGCGCAGGCGCTGGTCGATCTGGCCCAGCAGTCATTCGGCGGCCTGGACATCGCGCTCAACAATGCCGGCATGCTCGGCCCGGGCGTGCCGGCGGCGGAGTTTCCGGTGGATGCCTGGCGCGAGGTGATGGCCACCAATCTCGACGCCGCCTTCCATGCGGCACGCGCGCAGCTGCCGGCACTGCTGGCGCGCGGCGGCGGCTCGCTGGTGTTCGTCGGTACCTTCGTCGGCCACACCGTGGGATTCCCGGGCATGGCGGCCTATGCGTCAAGCAAGGCCGGGCTGATCGGCCTGAGCCAGGTGATCGCTGCCGAATACGGTGCGCGCGGCGTGCGCAGCAACGTACTGCTGCCCGGTGGCACCGATACGGAGATGGGCCGGCAGGCCGCACCGACCGGCGATGCCCGCGACTTCGTGCGCTCGCTGCACGCACTCAAGCGCCTCGCCGAGCCGGAGGAGATCGCCAATGCGGCGCTGTTCCTGGCCAGCGATGAGAGCAGTTTCGTTACGGGCACCGCGATGCGCGTGGAGGGTGGGGTGTCGATCACCCGTACCTGAGCGCGGTCACGTGCGTGGTGAGTAGCGAATGCCGCTGCTGGCCATGAAGCCTTTCGGATCGAAACGGGCCCAGGCTTCGCCCCAGTTGAACCGGGCGCAGCCGCCGGTCAGTTTTCGCCCCAATGCCGTGGCCAAGGTGCGGCGCATGAACGCGACTTCGGCATCGATCGCTGCCTGGGTTGGCCAGCCGTCTTCCAGTGTTGCACCGGGTAGATCGACGCCCATCGTCACCATGTCGAGCTGTTGCCCGTGGAAGCACAGGCTGATGCCAGCGGGCGCACCGCCCAGGCTGAGCCGGTGCAGGCTGAGCCAGTGATAGCCGGTGCCGACGTCGTGCTCCCCTCGCACCAGCGTGGCGAACGCGATACGCGCCTCATCCCGTGACAGGGTGGGGCCGATCAGTGTCGGCAGATTGCCGAGCTGGATGCTGCCGTCGGTCGCATCGAGGCGCATCGGCACGGCGTGTGCTGCGTGCTGGGCAGAAGAGGGCATGGCATACCGGTGGGCGTGGTGCCTCGGATTCTGGCTGCACGGGGGCCGCAGCGGCAAGCCAGTGCCTGCACATGACGTTGGCACAGGACTGACCTGTGGCTTACCCGGCAACCTCTAGCGTGATGGGCAACGTTGGCGTTCCGCCGGCGAGGGAGATTTCAATGAACGAGCGAGGCAAGGATCAGGACCCGAAGCAGGGCATCCAGGAAAGCCGCCAGGACAGGAAGCAGGACGACGTGGCCAAGCAGCGGCCGGGGCAGCGCGATCAACAGGTGCGCGATACGCACTCGCGCAGCCCGCAGCGCAAGGACGGCGGCGAGGAGCCGGCCTGAGCCGCGGGCGCTGAAAAGAAAAAACCCGCAGATCACGGAGATCTACGGGTTCTTCTGAATAGTGGTGGAGCCAAGGAGGATCGAACTCCTGACCTCGTCATTGCGAACGACGCGCTCTCCCAGCTGAGCTATGGCCCCACGGCAGGGCATCAGTCTAGCCAAGCGCCTGCCGCTTGCCAAGCCGATCAAAGGAATTCCATGTCGAGACGCGAGGCACATCAGCGGGTGACTGTGCCGAAACCGCTTGTTTCGCCGGGTTTGGGTGCTGCGCAACGAAATCGTAACAATTTGGGGGATAATGGCGGCTTGCGCAGTTATCCTCCTTTTTGCCGCCCGGCTCGCGCAGGCCGCACGGACGCCTCCTCAGAGCATTTCATGCCCTCCCATTCCGATTCCCGCCGCCTGTCGGGTATGTCGTCTTCCTTTGTTTCCTTCCGCCGCCATCCGCTGGCCCTGGCCTGTGCCGGCCTGGCCCTGGTCGGCAGCTTCGGCGCCGCCGCACAGGACAGCGCGCCGACCCCGACCGGGCTGGACACGATCACCGTGACCGCCGAACACCGCGAGCAGAACCTGCAGGAAGTGCCGGTCTCGGTCGGTGTGGTGCAGGGCGAGCGCATGCGCGACTTCACCGCCGGCGGCGACGACACCCTGCTGGCGCTGTCCGGCCGCGTGCCGAGCCTGTATGCGGAAACCACCACCGGCCGCATCTTCCCGCGCTTCTACATCCGTGGTCTGGGCAACATCGACTTCTACCTGGGTGCCTCGCAGCCGGTGTCGATCATCCAGGACGACGTGGTGCTGGAGCACGTGGTGCTGAAGTCCAACCCGGTCTATGACGTGGACCAGGTGGAAGTGCTGCGCGGCCCGCAGGGTTCGCTGTTCGGCCGCAACACCACCGCCGGCATCGTCAAGTTCGACACCCTGAAGCCGACCCAGGACTACACCGGCCGCGTCAGCGCCAGCTATGCGACCTACAACAGCGTGTCGATCGACGGCGGCTTCGGCGGCCCGATCAACGACATCGCCTCGTTCCGCGTGTCGGCCCTGTACCAGCACCGCGACGACTACGTCGACAACACCTACAAGGGCCCGAGCGCCGACGGCACGGTCAGCCCGAAGAAGAACGCCATGGGCGGCTTCGATGATCGTAACGTGCGTGCGCAGCTGCTGCTGACCCCGAGCGACCAGTTCTCGATCCTGGCCTCGGCCCACGCCCGTGACTACGAAGGCACCTCGACCCTGTTCCTGCGCGGTGCGCTGACCAAGGGCTCGAACAAGACCGACGTGCCGCGCGACAAGGTCGCCTACGACGAAGCCGGCAACAACCCGCAGGCGTACAAGACCTATGGCGGTTCGGTGAAGGCGCGTTATGACTTCGGCGCGATCGACTTCACTTCGATCACCGCCTACGAAACCACCTCCGGTTACAGCCGTGGCGACACCGACGGCGGTGCCGCGGTGAACTTCCCGGTCAACGGCGTGCCGAACGGCTACGGCCAGTCGATGGGCCGCATCCGTGACCTGGACCAGTGGACCCAGGAATTCCGCCTGGCCAGCCATGACGACAGCGCCCTGCAGTGGCAGGCCGGTGCGTTCTACTTCAACGGTAGCGACACCACCGACTTCTACCAGCGTGCATGGTTCCTGCAGGGCGCGGCCCGCAACCCGAACAACTGGGTGCGCCTGCGCAACAAGAACACCTCGTGGGCCGGGTTCGGCCAGATCAGCTACGCCTTCACCGACAAGTTCACCGTCACTGCCGGCCTGCGCCAGACCAAGGACGAGAAGCACACCCGCCTGCTGAAGACGGCTGACACTGCCGCCGGCGTGGTCACTTACAAGGGCCGCACCGACGTCAAGATGTCCGATACCACCCCGAGCTGGGATCTGAGCGCGATGTACCAGATCACGCCGGACGTGAGCGTCTACGCCAAGGTCGCACGCGGCTTCCGTGGCCCGACCATCCAGGGCCGTTCGGCGGTGTTCAATGCCGACTTCACCACCGCTGATTCCGAGACCATCCTGTCCTGGGAAGCGGGCGTGAAGAGCAGCCTGTGGGACAACCGCCTGCGCCTGAACGCCACCGCGTTCACCTACACCGTCAACGACATCCAGCTCAACGGCAACGATTCGGACGGCAATGGCGTGCTGTTCAACGCCGACAAGGCCAAGGCCTACGGCTTCGAAGCGGACATGGAGCTGCGCCCGATCCCGAACCTGACCCTGAGCGCCGGCCTGAGCCTGCTGCACAGCGAGATCAAGGACAAGCGCGTCTACGCGCAGGTCTGCGGCCTCAATGGCCAGGTGGTCTGCACCGTAGGCGACCCGACCATCAAGGTCGGTGCCAACACCTTCGCGCAGATCGACGGCAACCCGCTGCCGAACGCGCCGAAGTACAACGTCAACCTGGCGGCCCGCTACGACTTCCCGGTGAGCGACGCCGGCACCATGTTCGTGTCCACCGACTGGAACAAGCAGGGTTACACCAGCTTCGTGCTGTACGACAGCAAGGAGTTCAACTCCAAGGGTGACTTCGAGGGTGGCCTGAAGATCGGCTACTCGGGTAACTACGGTGCCTACGAAGTGGCGCTGTTCGCGCGCAACATCACCAACGAGAAGAACCTCAAGGGTGTGATCGAGAACTACATGGCCGCGGTCTACAACGAGCCGCGTACCGTCGGTGTCTCGCTGAACATGAACTGGTAATGCGCTGTCGCGATGGCGGGCCAGCCTGCCATCGCACTGCCTGAATCAAGAGGGCGGCCCGGTGATCCGGGCCGCCCTTTTCGTTGCGTCAGACCGCAGTGAGGTCGCTGTCCTGGCTGCGCTGGCCGAAGGTCAGGGCCCAGGTGGCGCTGTCCACCTGCTGGCGGTCCTGTTCCTGCTGCTTGCGTGCGCGGCTGGCACCGAACCAGCGGCCCTCGCCGTTGATCAGCGGCGCCATGCGCACCACGTCCACATACTCCGGATCGATCTCGCTGGCGCGCTGCAGCCAGGTCAGCGCCAGGAACGCATTGGCCGGGACGCCGTTGCCGAAGTGGTAGACGTCGGCCAGGTAGCCGGCCGCCCACAGTTTGTCGTCGTCCTCACCGCGCCACCACAGCGGAATCAAGGCGCGTTCGACCGCTTCGCGCTTGTGCGCGTCGGCCTGGCCATCGAATGCCAGGCAGGCCAGGTTGCGGCAGGTCGGGCCCCACACGCGCTCACCGGCGTCGGCTTCGCGCAGGCAGCGCAGGTACAGCTCGCGCGCACGCGCTTCATTATCCGCGCCGCCTGCAGCGACGAGGCGCACGGCCAGGTTGTAGGTGGCGATCAGGTCGCCGCCTTCGACGGCACGCTCCTGCCAGTACAGGGCTTTCTGGGCATCGACGAAGTCCGGCTGGTCGCGGCCGCCCAACCGGCCTTTGTACAGGTCGCACAGCGCGGCCATCGCACCGGCGTCGCCGTCGTCGGCCATGCGCTGCAACAGCGACAGGCCTGCGGCCTGCGAGACATCGCAGAACAGATTGGAAGCGAAGGTGACCGTGGACGTCTTCTGCTGCGCCGCCAGTTTCAGGGCGCGCTGCAGCAGGGGGTGCGCACGTGCCGGATCGGCTGCCTGGCCGAGCAGCCCATGCTCGATGGCGGTTGCGGCCCAGAGCAGGCCGAGCGCGGAATCACCTTCGCGCGCGGCGTAGTCCACCACCTGCGCGAACAGCGCTTCGGCGCCGTCAACATGGGCGAACCAGGTGCAGGCTTCCAGGCTGCTGAAACCTCCGTGCAGGACCATGTCTCGATCCAGCACCCAGGCCTGCTGCAGGTCCTCAAGCACGGCCTGCATGCATCCGGCATCCCATTGCACCTGGTCTTCGATCTCCTCGATGCGCCCGAGATGAAAGCGGAGTGCAGCACGCTGGGTCAGGACTTCAGCACGCACGTAGCCCTCCAGGTGCCAGTCAAGGATCTGTGCATACGCGCGCTCATGCACGGCTACCGCTTCGGCATCCCCGCGGCGCGGCAGGTCTCCCATCCAGTCCTGTTCCTTGCACCAGCGCAACGCATTGCGCTGTGCCAGCTCCAGGCCACGACACCAGCCGCCATCGATGAAATCCTCCATCGCTTCGTGACTGCCGCCCCAGCGCGGGTACAGGTAGTAGAGGGTGTCTTCCAGCGTGCCCAGGTCGTCCGGTCGCTGCTCCAGCACCAGGCGCATCCAGTACGCGAGAGGCGCATCGAAATCGTCCTCGCTGCGATCGCGCAGCAACGTGGGCAGCGTATCCGGCAGCGTCTGCAACGGGGCACCGAAGCGCGAAAGCAGCTGCAATGCCTGCGGCCAGGCTTGCGGATAGTGCTCGGCCAAGGCGGCTTCATCGGATTCGGGCGATTGCCCCGCCTGCAGTGCGCGCAGCCAGTTTGGCTCGCGCAGGTAGCTGGTGATGCGCTTGATGCCATCCAGCGCCAACGCCGGGCGCTGCGACAGCGCGATCGCCTGCAGGTAGGCATGCACGGCGTGGTCGCGTGCCTGCTGTGCGGCCAGCCACTGGCTGTCTTCCACCAGTGCGGCCACATCGGCGCTGCGCAGGGCGCCAGCGGCCGACTCCCAGCAGGCACCGAGGCGCAGGTGTGCGTAATAGCTGTTGGGAGCAGCGGCAACCCATCGTTGCGCCTGCTGCAGGCGCTCATCCAGGGGCAGCGCCGTGTCCTGCAGGTTGCGCAGGCGCCAGCGGATGCCGGGCAGCGGCCGGGTGCCGTTCAGCCAGGCCTGTTCGTGTGGGGCAAGCAGCGCCTCAAGTGCTGCATGGTCGTGTTCCTGCAGCGCGGTGCGCGCCTGCGCGCGCCAAGCCAGGTCGTCCATGGAAAGGCCGTCTTTTGCAAGTCCATTTGTCATCTGATGCAATCCAACAATAGCGGGGACGCTATTGGACAGGCCCGCGCCCGCGTCGGCAAGCATGGCAGATGCTCATGTTTGCGGCGCCGGCGCCGGGTTGCCCGGCGCCGGTTGATCTCAGTGTGCGGGCAGCAGCGCCTGCAACCGCGATTCCAGTTCCTGCTGGCGCCAGCCGGCCAGTGCTGCCGGCCATTGGCGGCGTTCCAGATAGCTTTCCAGATGCTTGCGGGAGGCCAGCACGCCATCCGGCAGGCCCAGCTCGCGGCTGCGCTCGGCCACCGCGTCTTGAAGCTTCTTCACCGCCTGCTTGTTGCTGTCGTTGGCGGGTAGCGCCAGCGGTGCCCCGGCCTCATCGGCCAGCGGTGTGGACAGCGCCTGCCAGACCGCGCCGGCAAGCTTGCGCGGTGCCTTCGGGAACTGCTCGAACAGCTTGCCCAGCGCAGCCTCGTCGGCCGGTGGCGTGCGCGCCAGGGTGGTGGCCAGTTCGTTGTCCAGGATCCAGCTTCGCGGGCGGTCGCTGTTGCGTGCCTGTACATCACGCCAGCGCAGCAGGCGCAGCAGGCGGTGCTGTGCGGCCGCGTCGAGGAACTGCGCCGAGCGCATCGCCAGATGCGGCCAGCGGTCTTCGTCGTTGGCGACGCTGGCCAGCAGGCGCTCGCCATCGTCGTGCAGCCACTGCTGGCGGCCGAGTGCCTGCAGCTTGGCATCAATGGCGTCATGCAGCGCGAACAGGTGCTCGACGTCGTCGGCGGCATACTGCAGTTGCGACTCCGAAAGCGGGCGGCGCATCCAGTCCGAACGGGTTTCGCCCTTGGCCAGGGCGACGCCGGTGATTTCCGCCACCAGCTTCTGGTAGCCCATGCCGCCGCCGATGCCGGCCAGCGCAGCACCGATCTGGGTGTCGAACAGCGGCCGTGGCAGCACGCCGCACGCCCACTTGAAGGCGACCAGGTCTTCGCTGGCGCTGTGCATCACCTTGGTGATGGATTCATCGGCCAGCCACGGCGCCAGCGCCTCGGTCATGCCGGGAATCAGCGGGTCGATCAGCAGGATGTCCTGCCCGACCGCCATCTGCACCAGGGCCAGCTGCGGCCAGAAGGTGCGCTCACGGATGAATTCGGTATCCAGGCCGATGCGGGTCGGGCGCTGCTGGAAGTACGCATCCAGCTCGGCGGGGGTGGTGATCCAGGTTGCCACGGGTCAGGGCCTACTACTCGGGTTTGCTCAGGCAGGGGAGAATAGCCTAACGTCGGTGCGCGTCCGTGCCGAAGGAGGCTCTGCTTGCGTTTTTCGTTGTCGCCCGTGCTGTGCACCGTCCTGGCCTTGGCCCTGGCCGGCTGCACGCCGTCGCCCCCCACGGCAACGGACCGGAGTGCCGGGGAACAGGCGCGCCCGTCCGCGGACGCAGACAGCGACGAGCGCCCGCAGGCCGGGCAGGGCAGCGTGACCATCGCCGGTGAGGATGCCGCCGAGGATGTACAGCAGTGGACGCCGCCGCGGGTGGACCGCCAGGGCCGCAGCCTGGCCCAGTTGCGCCGCGCCGCCGAGCAGGCGTTCGCCGAAGGACGGCTCTATGAGGATGCCGATGCCGCCATCCCGCTGTGGCTGGCGGTACAGGAAGAGGATCCGGATGACCGCCAGGCCCGCCAAGGCCTGCAGCGCGCCCGCCAGCGCCTGCAGCAGCAGGCGGATGCGTTGCTGGTGCGGCCGCTGAAGCAGCGCGAGGCGCTGGCCGAGGCCAGCCGCCAGGCGCTGGTGTTGCTGACGCTGGCGCCAAAGGACGAAAAGGTGCGTGCGCTGCAGGGACGGGTGGAGCTTGCCCAGCGTGTGGTGGCTTACAACCGCGCCGGCGAAGAGGACCTGCGCTCGGACCGGATCGGCGAGGACGGGGACGGGGCCATCGGCAACTTCCGTGAGGCACTGGCACTGGATGAGGACAACAGCCGCGCACGGCAGGGACTGGCCGCGGCCGAAAGTGGACTGATCCGCCGCGCCGAAGACGCGGCACGCACGCGCGATTTCGCCAGCGCCGGCACCTGGCTGGCCGAAGCGAGCAAGGTGCGCGACTCGTCGCCCACCATCGCCGACGCGTTCGAGCGCATCGAGCAGATCCGTGCGGCGGCATTGCTGCAGCTGCGCGATGACGGCCTGCGCGACCTGTCCACGCCGCAGGGCCTGAAGCCGGCGCGCGAGAAACTGGCCGAGGCCCTGCGCATCGCCCTGCCGGGAGACGCGGTGGTGGCCCAGCTGCGTGAGCGTATCGACCTGGCCACCCACTACGGCAGCTTCCGCCCTGGGCAGGTGTTCAGCGACGCCATGCGCGATGGCGGACGCGGGCCGCAGATGGTGGTGGTGCCGCATGGCGGTTTCCAGATGGGCGCCGGCGATGCCGAGCCGGGCTCGAGCGATGCCGAGCGACCATCGCACTACGTGCGCTTTGATCGAGGCTTTGCGATGGCGATCACCGAGGTCACGGTCAGCGATTTCCAGCGCTACGTGAAGGCGACCAATGCGCGCCCACGGGCGACGCGGCGCGGCCATTCGGTGGTCTATGACGAACGCAGCGGCAACTTCATCCGCCGCAGCGGCGTGGACTGGCGCTCGGATTACGACGGTGGCCGCGCGATGGCCAATTCGCCGGTGATGCACGTCAGCATCCGCGATGCCGAAAACTATGCGGCGTGGTTGTCCGAGCAGACCGGGCGCAGCTACCGGTTGCCCAGTGAAGCAGAGTTCGAGTACGCGCTGCGCGGTGGCAGCAGTGGTCGCTACCCCTGGGGCGATGCCGGCACGCCGCCGCCGGGCAGCGGCAATTTCACCGGCAGCAAGGACGTGTCGCCGTCCGGGCGGCATTGGCACAACGCCTTCATCGGCTATGGCGATGGCTGGTGGGGGCCGGCACCGGTAGGGAGTTTCCAGGCCAATGCCTTCGGCCTGCACGACATGGGCGGCAATCTCAGCGAATGGGTGGCCGATTGCTGGCATGCCAGCTACCGGCGCGCGCCCTCCGATGGCGCCGCCTGGTTCAACCCGGGCTGCCGCGCACGGGTGATCCGGGGCGGCAACTGGGCCAATGCGCCGGAGCAGACCCGTGCCGCCTGGCGGCAATCCCAGGACTCGGATACCACCAACGCGCGCATCGGCTTCCGCCTGGTACGCGGCATCTGATCGGCGGCCGGCTTCACCCGTTGCTGGCATCGGCGCACTAAGATTGCGCCGTGCCCGCCGGCCGGCGGGGCCTGCTGGAAGCCGACCCGATGCGCAATGATCCCTTCTCCCGCTCGCCGCAAGGCCCGCAACGGCGCGGCCTGTTCGGCAACATCCGCTGGTGGGTGCTGTTGCTGGCCGCCGGCTATGCGGTCTTCTACTGGTTTTCCAACCGCACGGTGGATCCGTATACCGGCGAGAAGGTGATGATCGACAGCAGCCTGGATGCGCGGCAGGAGACCGCTTTGGGGCTGCAGGCCTACCAGCAGATCCTGTCGCAGGAACGGCCGATGGATCCCAATGCGCCGATCGCGCGCGATGTGCGTGACATCGCCCAGCGGCTGATTACCAAGGTCGATGTGGTGGAGACCGCGCTGGCCCAGGAGCACGGCGTGCAGCCGGCGCATTTCGCGCGGGATTTCCAGTGGGAAGTGAATGTGATCCCGTCCGAGCAGGCCAATGCGTTCTGCCTCCCGGGCGGCAAGATGGCGGTCTACACCGGGCTGGTGCCGGTGGCGCGCACCCGTGATGCGATGGCGGTGGTGATGGGCCATGAGATTGCCCATGCGCTGCTGCGCCACGGTGCACAGCGGATGGCCCAGCAGAAGCTGACCCAGATCGGGCAGGTGGCCGGCGCCGCCAGCGGCATGGATGCGCAGCAGCAACAGATGATGATGTCGGCGATGGGTTATGGGTATCTGCTGCCGTATGCGCGCAGCCACGAGACGCAGGCCGATGAAGTGGGGCTGATGCTGGCCGCGGCAGCGTGCTTCGATCCACGCGAGGCGGTGCCGCTGTGGCAGCGCATGAGCCAGGCCAGCGGTGGCCAGGCGCCGCCGGAATTCTCCTCGACCCATCCCAACCCGGGTACCCGCATCCAGAACCTGCAGGCGCTGATGCCGAAGGCACTCGAGTACCGGCAGAAGTTCTGCGAGCAGGCAAAGTAGGGGGTTGTTCGGCAGGGCTGCGCCCTGCACCTGCTACAAGCCAGAGCAACAGCAACAGCAACAGCAACAGCGTGCATTCCGTGGGATGGCGGGGTGGGTCCGGTTGCGGGAGACGCCGTAAACCCGTCCATGAAGTGACCCCCGAGACTTGGACGGGGTCAGGCGGCCGATTGGGCCTGCTCCCGGTACTTTACCGGGCTCAGACCTTTCAGTTTCAGTTTGATG
>NZ_JAXAXM020000018.1:33031-80058 GCF_047500745.2 Stenotrophomonas sp. FR024 | reverse complement strand
CGGCGGGGGCCGGGCCGCAGGCCCTGCCGCCCAACCCCATTACTTGGCAGCAGCGATCTGCTTTTCGATGTCGGCGGCCGTCACCGGGCCGAGGAAGGTGTGCGCCAGCTTGCCCTGCGGATCCAGCAGATGCGTCAACGGCAGGCCTCGCGGCGTGGCGAAGTCCGCCGGCGGATCGAACGGGTCCACGATCACGATCGGATAGGTCACCGGATGCTTGGTCAGGAACGACTGCATCTCCGGCACCTCAATATCCTCATAGGCCAGGCCAACCACCTCGATGTTGCTGCGCATCGCATGCAGCGCCGACAGCTCCGGCATCTCCTTGCGGCACGGGGCACACCAGGTCGCCCAGAAATTCACGATCACCCACTTGCCGCGGTGCGCCGCCAGGTCGTAGTCGCTGCCATCCACCGCCTTCATCCTCAGCGTGGGGAACTCGGCAGTGGTGCGCTCGGCCGGGGTCTCTTCGACCGGTGCCGGTGTGGTCGGCGTCGGAGCCTGTGCCGGCGGCTGGCTGCTGGCGGGGGTCGGCTCCTGCGCCGGCTTGCAGGCCGACAGCGCCAGCAGCAGGGCCAGCGGAAGCAGCAGCAACGGGGTCTTGCGGGTCATGGCATGTCTCCGGAATCGGTGTAGATATCGCTGACCTTGCGCTTGAGGCGTTCGCGCAGGGGCAGCCGCAGATCGTCCAGTGCCGCCAGCGCAGCACGGCCCAGTGTGTCGTCGCGGTATGGCAGATGCTGCTCGGCTACCGGAATGCGCAACTGGGTACATTCGTACAGATCGGCCAAGCTGACCTGGTCCAGGTCGCGCGAGAGCAGCCATTCGCCACGTTCATCGCGGCGCAGCAGGCCGATCTCCTGCAGGTTACAGGCCAGGTCCTGCAGCAGCGAATCGGTCAGCATCGGCTCCAGCCGCAGGATTTCATCATCGGCCAGGCCCTTGCCCTTGGCTCGGGCATGGTGGAAGCGGCCGAGCAGGCGCAGCAGGCCATAGAACTCGTAGCCCTGCGGCAGGCGCAGTTCCACCGGCTGGTAGCGGAAGGCGGCCATCGACGAGGACAGCGACGCGCCCAGCAGCACCGCCACCCAGCATAGGTAGATCCACAGCAGCAGGATCGGCACGAAGGCGACCGTGCCGTAGAGCTTCTGGTAGGACTGGAAGCTGCCCAGGTAGGCGCCGATGCCCCATTTCACCAGTTCCAGGATGACCGCCGCGAGAATCGCGCCGGGCACCGCGTGCCGCCATTTCACGGTGTGGTGCGGCACCACCCGGAACATCAGCGTGATGCAGACGAACTCGATCAGGATCGGCGCCAGCCGCAGCGCGAACTCGGCCAGCCAGCGGCCCTCCTGGGTGCCGAACAGTGGCATCGCGAACACCCGCGCCGACACCGCCAGCGAAGCGGCAGCGAGCATTGCGCCCAGGGTCAGCACGGTCCAGTAGACCAGGAAGCGGGTCAGCTTGGGCCGGGTCGAGCCGACCCGCCAGATCTGGTTGAAGGTCTCTTCAACGCTGTTGAGGGTGATCAGCAACGAGACCACCAGTGCGATGAAGCCGGCAGCCGTGAGCTGCCCGGCACTGGCCGAGAACTGCCGCAGGTAGCCTTCGGCCGCACGCGCGGCGTTGGGCACGAAGTTGGAGAAGACGTAATCGCTGAGCTGGTCGCTCCAGCGGTCGAAGACAGGGAAGGCCGAGAGCACGCCGAACACCACGATGGCCAGCGGCACCAGCGCGAACACCGTGGTGTACGCGAGCGCCGCCGCCGCCTGGAACAGGCGGTCGTCGAGGAAGCGATGCCACAGGAAGCGGCCGAAACTGATGGCCCGTGCGCGATCCCGCGCGCGCTCCATCCACAGGTTGAGCGTATCCAAAGGTTCCATCGGCGAAAGGGTACCCGATGCGGAATGCTCGCAGGATAGCCATACTGGTGGCCACACGACGAGGAGAAGCGGGCACGATGGGCGAGATTCTGGTGCTGTACTACAGCCGGGGCGGTTCAGTGGCACGGCTGGCGCGCCAGATCGCGCGGGGCATCGGCGAAGTGCCGGGCATGACCGCGCGCCTGCGCACAGTGCCGCCGGTGGCCGCCGTGACCCAGACCGCACAGCCGCCGGTCCCCGACGATGGTGCCCCCTACGTGAGCGTGCAGGACCTGGTCGAATGCCAGGGTCTGCTGCTCGGCAGCCCGACCCGCTTCGGCAACATGGCGGCGCCGGTCAAGCACTTCCTGGACGGGCTGGGCGCCGAATGGGTCAACGGCACCCTCTCCGGCAAGCCGGCCGCCGTGTTCACCTCCACCGCCTCGATGCATGGCGGCCAGGAATCGACCCTGCTGTCGATGCAGGTGCCGCTGCTGCACCATGGCTGCGTGATCGTCGGCATCCCGTTCACCGAGCCGGCGCTGAGCCACACCACCAGTGGCGGCACGCCGTATGGCGCCAGCCATGTGGCCGGTGCAGCCGACGACCCGCAGCCGACCGACGATGAAGCCGTGCTGGCGCGCGCGCTGGGCCGCCGGGTGGCCGACATCGCACAGCGGTTGGCCCGATGAGCGCGGCGCCGCGCACGGTCCTGCTGCTGGCCCTGATGGGGCTGGCCGCGCTGTTCGCCGGCTGGTTCATCAATGACAAACACTGGCTGGCCACCCAGCTGGTGTTCACCGCGCCGCCGCTGGCGTTGGCCGTTGCCCTGCGACTGGGCTGGCGCAAGGCCGGTTTCTGGGCCTCGGTGCTGGCCCTGGGCTGGTTCAGCCACGGGGTGATGAGTGCCTGGAGCCACCCGGAAACACGCTGGCTGGCGCTGATCGAGATCGCGCTGGCCCTGCTGGTGATCTTCAGCGCCAGCCTCCCCGGGCTGCGCGCCCGCTTCGGCAAGCGACGCTGACGCTGCGGCCGCCGGGCCGTATCATCTGTGTTCCTGGCCCCGCGCCGCTGTACCTGTCCTGGTTTCGCGCATGCACATGATGGAAGAGCTCCTGGTCGTCACCACCGGTGGCACGATCGACAAGATCTACTTCGACGACAAGTCGGACTACCAGATCGGCGACCCCCAGATCGGCATGATCCTGCGCGAGCTGGGCGTGACGTTCCGCTTCAACGTGATTCCGATCCTGCGCAAGGATTCGCTGCACATCAACGATGAGGACCGCGAACTGATCCGCGCCACCATCGCCGCACAGCCGACCCGCCACGTGCTGGTGACCCACGGCACCGATTCGATGGTGCAGACCGGCAAGGTGCTGGCGACGATCGCGGACAAGACCATCGTGATGACCGGCGCGCTGAGCCCGGCGCGTTTCCGCGGCTCGGATGCGGAGTTCAACATCGGCTGCGCGATCGGTGCGGTGCAGTCGCTGCCGAGCGGCGTGTACATCGCGATGAACGGGCGGATTTTCGACCCGCAGCACGTGCGCAAGAACGTCGCCGCGAACCGCTTCGAATCGGTCTGAGGAACAGCGTGCCGACCAAGGTCGGCACCTACCACGACGCGGCGGCTCGCATCACCGCGCGTCCCCATGCAAAAACGCCCCGGCCGGAGCCGGGGCGTGCCCATGGAGAGGGGCTTGGGCTCAGTACTGGGCGTTGAGAGTCAGGCCCGAGAAGGTGCTGTAGGCCTTCACCCGCACATACCACGTGCCGGCAGCCGGACTGTTGATGGTGCAGGTCTCGCTGTTGCCGCTCAGGTACGGGCGGCAGGTGTAGGCGGTATCGGTCGGGGCACTGCCCTGGCGCACGTACAGGTCGGCATCACCGCTGCCGCCACTGATCGCCACGCGCAGCTGGGTGCTGCCGGCCGGAACGTTCACGGTGTAACTCAGCGAAGCGCCGCTGGCAGCGCCCAGGCCGGTCACCGGAACGTTGTTCTGCAGCACGTTGCCACCCGGGTTCGGGCCGCCACCGTTGATCGCCGCAGCCACGGCCGCGTCGGCGTCGATGATGCCTGCGCCGCAGCCGCCCGAGCAGGCGCCCGGCAGCGGACGTGCGGTGCTCTTGATGATGCTCTCCACCTGCGCCGGGCTCAGCGGGCTCGGGGCTACGGACTGCATCAGCGCGACCACGCCGGCCACGTGCGGTGCTGCCATCGAGGTGCCGTTGTACGAAGCGTAGCTGGCGCTGCCCGGGGTGGTGGTGCCGCTGTTGAGGGTGGACAGGATGCCCTGGCCCGGTGCCGAGATATCGATGCCGTTGCCATAGTTGGAGAAGCTGGCACGTGCACCGGCCGAGGTGGTGGCCGCCACTGCGATCACGTTCGGGCAGTTGGCCGGCACCGACGAGGACACGTTGGTGTTGCTGTTGCCGGCGGCGACCACCACGGTGGTGCCACGCCCGACAGCGCCATTGATCGCGTTCTGGTAGGTGGTCGAGCAGCTGCCGCCGCCGCCCAGCGAGAGGTTGATGACCTCGGCCGGATTGGCATTGGCCGGCACGCCGCTGACGCTGCCGCCGGACGCCCACACGATCGCGTCGGCAATGTCGGAGGTGTAACCGCCGCACTTGCCGAGCACGCGCACCGGCACGACCTTGGCGTTGAACGCAGTACCTGCCACGCCGGTGCTGTTGTTGGTCACCGCCGCTACCGTGCCGGCCACGTGGGTACCGTGCCAGCTGGAGTTCGAACCCGGGTAGCCCGCCTGGCACTCGTTGTCGCCGTACCAGTCGCCCTCATCGTTCGGGTTGTTGTCGCGGCCGTTGCCGTCGCGCGCCATCGCCGCATCACTGATGAAGTCGTAGCCCGGCAGGATGTTGGCATTGAGGTCGGCGTGGTTGGTGATGCCGGTGTCGATCACCGCCACGACCACACCGGTGCCGGTGGCCTTGTCCCAGGCCGGCCGGATGTTGATGCCGGCATTGGAGGTGCCGAAGCCCCATTGCTCGCTGAAGCGGGTGTCGTTCGGGGTCAGGGTGGCACGCATGATCTGGTCGACTTCAACGTATTCCACGTTCGGGTCGGCGGCCAGCTTGCGCATCAGCTGCTCGGATTCGGCCTGGTCGAGCGGACGATCGGTCTTGACCAGGGTCGGGCCGACGGCCAGCTTGCGGACCTGCTGCAGGCCCAGCGCGCGGCCCTGGCTGCTGGCCAGGCCGGCGGCGGCACTCTTCAGCGAAGAGGCCAGTGCGGTGGTGTTGGCCACCGGCGCGCTGCCGTCGCGGTACTTCACGATGAAACGCTGGTGGGTCTGTGCGGACTGCAGGCCGCTGAGCTGGACATCACCGGCCAGCGCAGGCGTGGCCAGCAGCAGCGATGACAGAACGGACGCACCAAGGACCACCCACACTCGACGCACACGCGGTTGCGTTACCTGGGACATCGTATTTCCCTTTCTTGTGGTGTGAATGCCGGAATCGGCAGAAGCACCGGCCCGAACCCTGGGCTGGCTTGCGTTGGCGAGGTTCGAAGTCCGGCGAGCCAGCGGATCCCCCTAACGATCCGCCGTGCAGATGACGCTAATGACCAAAACCGGACACCACAAGATTTTCAGCGTCTTTTCAGCAAGATGAAATGTTCGTTCTGAGACTTTTCGGGTCGAGGGTTTGTGAAGGTGAAGGAACTTTCTCCTGCCCTGCACGCACCTGACTGGGTCATCACGTGTCCTGCGATGACTTTGCCGACATCGGCGTCCACTGCTGACACCAACGACGGCGCAGCGTGCCCGCGGCGTGCCTGCCCATCGCGTCGGACGCGCTGACTACTTTGCCTGCGGGAGGCGCGCCGGCCGGATCCGCTGACCTTTGACCGGCTCGCCGCGTGCAACTGGCTGGTCATCGGCCACATAACCGGAGAACTGTGCCGGGAGCGCTTCGCCGACACCGAACACGGGCCCGGCCTGCAGCTGGTAGTGCAGGTGCGGCTCGGAGGAGTTGCCGCTGTTGCCACAGTCACCGAGGTGCGCGCCGCTGCGGACAGCCTGTCCCTGCGCCACACGCACACTGCCCTGGCGCAGGTGCGCCAGCACCGAGTATTCCTCGTTGCCGTGGTCGAGGATGACGCGGTTGCCGGTGAGCTGGGCGGCATTCATCTGGCCCGGCACGTTGTCGGCGACACCCTCGATCACCTCCACCACCGTGCCGTCGGCGGGCGCGAGGATCGGGCGACCGAAGCAGTAGTAATCATCGTTGCGCAGGCCATCGCCACGGTGCGACCGGCCATCGCGGACCACCAGCAGATCCAGCGCGAAGCGCTGGCCGGCATGGGCCGCATGGTAGTTCTGTTCGACGGTACGCCCGCCCCAGAACACGAAGTACTCATCGTCGAACGGCAGTTGCAGCCGTGTGCGGGTCTGGTAGTCGAGGAACCCGCTCGCTGCGGCCTGCGGCGGCGTGGTCTGTAGCGGGCGGATGTAGAAGCCGCCAATCCGCCCGTCGGCATCGATGGCCCACAGCACCTGGATCAGGTCCGGGCTCCTGGCGAAGCGCGCCTGCCGCAGATAGGTGTCGAATCCATCAACCTTCTCGACCTTCTCACTGACCAGCTCGGTTTCTGCGCCCCAGCCCGCCAGCACCTGCTCGCGCAGCGCCACCAGGTTCTGCGGGGACTGCAGCCCCGCCTGCATCTGCGGCGTCATCCGTTCCCACAGTGCGTCGATGTGCCCTTCGTAGAACTGCGTGGTCAGCGCAGCTCCCTGTTGGCGCGGATCTGCAGCCGCAGCCGCGCCGATGAGGGCAGAGAAGGAAACAACCAGAACTGCAAACAGGCGCGGGAGCAATGTCATGTCAGGCGTCCTTTCGATCCGGATCGGGAATGCCGGCAACGATCGCCGCCAGCTGTGTGCGGTACTCGGCCAGGGCAGTGCGGCCCATCGGCGTCAACTGCAGGGTGGTCAGCGGGCGCTTGCCGCGGAACGACTTGTCGATGGCGACCAGTCCAGCAGCCTCCAGCTTGCTCAGATGGCTGGACAGGTTGCCCTTGCTCAACCCGCTGAGATGTTCGACAAAACCGAACTCGGCGGATTCGGCACCTGCCAGGATCGACAGGATCAGCAGGCGTGCCGGCTCGTGGATCAAGCGGTCGAGCTGGAGCAGCGCTCTGGAGTCAGGCAGCTGGGTCATTCGGCGTTCGTCCGCGCCGCCATGAACGCGCGCATCTCTACCTGCAGCCGGTGGAAGCGCTGGTGGTCACGCCAGCCGACCACGATCAGTGCGATGGATGCCAGCGGGAACACCGCCGTGCTCGGGCCGAAGCCATACGTTTGCCCGGTGAAGGCCAGCGCGGCCTGGCACAACAGGAACACGCCCACGATGAACTCCAGCGGTGTACGCAGCCAGCGCCACACCACCCAGGGCAGCAGCGCTACCACGGCCAGGTAACCGATGGCGCGCAGGTCCCAGGGCAGCTCGCCCATCGGCGCCAGCCGGGTCAGCACGCTGCCGATCACCAGCACGCTTACCAGCGCGGTGAAGGCAATGAAGAAGCGCTGGAAATTGCGCTCGACCGGCGTGACCTGCTCCTCGACCTGTCCCAGCCGCTGGTAGTAACGGCGTGCCAGCCATTGCTTGCCGACGATCCACAGCACCGGCACGGCAATCAGCACGATGCGCAGCGCCAGGGTGGTCGGCAGCAGCGCGCCGGCAAGGAACGAGGCCAGGCAGGCAATGCCGCCTGCCATCGCCGACAGGCCCCCGGCACTTCGCGAGTACCGCGAATATTCACGGGTCAGCGCCTGCAGGCGCGAGGAAGGATCAATGACGGACGGCTGCTGCATGACACGCTCCATCGGGGTCGCTTGAATTTAGTTTGCAGTGCAAACCTATTTGCGTCAATCGCCCGTCTGCTGCCGTCGACGGGCGGGCCCACAACGCAGAAAGCCCGTCACTGGAACGGGCTTTCAAGAAGAGCCGCCGGGCATGGCCCGGCGCTACCGGTTCAACGCGGGCGATCAGCCCAGCTTGACCAGCCAGTTGTGGCGGTCCGGCAGGCGGCCGTACTGGATGTCGGTCAATTCCTTGCGCAGCGACATGGTCACTTCGCCGGCCGGTGCGTTGATGTCGCCCACCGAGAAGCCTTCGCCCTTCAGCTGGCCGATCGGGGTGACCACCGCCGCGGTGCCGCAGGCGAACACTTCGGTGATCTCGCCGGAGGCAACGCCGTCCTTCCACTCGTCGATGCTGACCTTGCGCTCTTCGACCTTCATGCCGCGGTCGCGGGCCAGCTGCAGGATGCTCTCGCGGGTGATGCCTTCGAGGATGCTGCCCGACAGCTGCGGGGTAACCAGCGTGCCGTCCTTGTAGACCAGGAACACGTTCATGCCACCCAGTTCTTCCAGGTACTTGCCCTCGACCGGGTCGAGGAACAGCACCTGCGAGCAGCCCTGTGCCTGTGCCTTCTGCTGCGGCAGCAGCGAGGCGGCGTAGTTGCCACCGCACTTGGCGGCACCGGTGCCACCCTTGGCCGCACGTGCGTACTCGGTCGACAGCCAGATCGACACCGGGGCGACGCCCTTGGCGAAGTACGGGCCGGCCGGGCTGGCGATCACGTAGTAGCCGGCCTTGTGCGCGCCGCGCACGCCGAGGAAAGCTTCGTCGCCGATCATGAACGGACGGAAGTACAGGCTCGACTCATCGGCCGACGGCACCCAGGCGCTGTCGACGGCGATCAGCTGCTTCAGCGATTCGACGAAGATCTCCACCGGCAGTTCCGGCAGCGCCAGGCGCTGCGCCGAACGCTGCAGGCGACGGCCGTTGGCATCCGGGCGGAAGGTCCAGATCGAACCGTCGGCATGGCGGTAGGCCTTGATGCCCTCGAAGATTTCCTGGCCGTAGTGCAGCACGGCCGCGGCCGGGTCCAGCTGCAGCGGGCCATAGGCGCGCACGTTGGCGTTGTGCCAGCCGGTGTCCTTGTCCCAGCGCACTTCCACCATGTGGTCGGTGAAGTGCAGGCCGAAACCCGGCTTCTCCAGGATCTGGGCGCGCTCTTCAGCGCTGCGCGGGTGGTCCGAACGGGTGACGGCGAAGCTGGGAATGGACTGGGACACCGGAGATTTCCTGTTCTGGTTGCGGGTAATGCCCGGCCCGCGCCACTGCGGGCCGTGGGTCAAAGCATGCCGGTCTCGAGCCGGGCCGCCTCGGACATCATGTGCTGGTTCCACGGCGGGTCGAACACCAGGTCGACGTCGGCCTCGGCCACCGTCGGAATCATTTCGAGCTTGCTGCGCACGTCGTCGACCAGGATCTCGCCCATGCCGCAGCCCGGTGCGGTCAGGGTCATCTTCACGTCGATCTCGCGCTTGCCTTCGTCCAGGTGCTTGATCTCGACCTCGTAGACCAGGCCCAGTTCGACGATGTTCACCGGAATTTCCGGATCAAAGCAGGTGCGCAGCTGCTGCCACACCAGCTGTTCCACCTGTTCATCGGTGGCGTCAGCCGGCAGCTCGAGCGGTGCCGGTGCCTCCTTGCCGATGGCGTCGCCGTCCTTGCCGGCGATGCGGAACAGGTTGCCCTCGACGAACACCGAATAACTGCCGCCCAGCGCCTGGGTGATGTACCCATAGCTGCCGGCGGGCAGGGTCACGGTGTCGCCCTGCGGGACCATCACGGCCTCGCAATCGCGTTCGAAGTGGACAGGTTCGCTGCTACGGGAATACATGGGGACCGATATGGGGCCGTGGCCAAGGCCACGCAAGACGGCATTCTAGCCCAGCCGCCCTGCCGCCGCCGGTGCACTGCGGCAAACCACAGTATCCTGTGGGTGATCTTCAGGGAGCTTCGATGTCCTCCAATGCCGCGCGTGCCAGGACCGTGACCTGGCTCTGGCCCATCATGCTGTTGCTGGGTCTGCTTGTTGCTCCCCTTGCCTGGATGGTGCTGGCGCTGATGACCGGCCGGCAGGTCGGCTGGATGGCGGTACTGACCGCCCTGGAACTGGTGTTCATGCTGCGCATGGGTACGCTCGGCCCGGGCCGGCTGCGCATCGTGCTGGTCGTGGTGGGCACCCTGCTGGTGGCGGCCGTGGCCAACTGGACCATCGCCAGCGCCTGGATGGGCGGCTCGATCGGGCTGGACCTGTGGGACGCCACGATGCGGATGGGCCCGCACCTGGCCTGGACCCTGATCACCCTGGCCAATGGCGCGGTGGAGTGGCTGTGGCTGGCCCTGGGCCTGGCCGTGGGCGCCTGGCTGGCGCGCTGACCCACCGGCAGGTAGTGCCGGCCACTGGCCGGCAAATGCGTGCGGACCAAGGTCCGCACCTACCGGGCGCAGCCGCCATGCGTGGATGGGGGTAGTGCCGGCCGCTGGCCGGCAGAACCGTGCGGACCATGGTCCGCACCTACCAGATGCAACCACCACGCAGGGATTCGGTAGTGCCGGCCGTTGGCCGGCAGAAACGTGCGGACCAAGGTCCGCACCTACCGGGCACAGCCGCCATGCGTGGATGGGGGTAGTGCCGGCCGCTGGCCGGCAAATGCGTGCGGGCCAAGGTCCGCACCTACCCGATGCAGCCGCCGCTCAATGCCCGCCGTCGAGCGCCTTCAGTTCGCTCACCAGCGAGGCCGCCGCTTCCGCACCATCGCCATACAGCATGCGGGTGTTGTCGGCGTAGAACAGCGCATTCTCGATGCCCGCGAAGCCCGTGCCCTTGCCGCGCTTGATCACCACCACGTTGCGCGCATTGACCACGTCCAGCACAGGCATGCCGTAGATCGGGCTGGCCGGATCGGTTCGTGCGACCGGATTGACCACGTCGTTGGCGCCGATCACCAGCACCACATCGGTGTTGGCAAATTCCGGGTTGATGTCGTCCATGTCCGCGATCAGGTCGTAGGGCACACCCGCCTCGGCCAGCAGCACGTTCATGTGCCCCGGCATGCGCCCCGCCACCGGGTGGATCGCGAACTTCACCTTCACCCCGCGCTGGCCCAGCCGCTGCGCCAGCTCCCAGATCTTGTGCTGCGCCTGCGCCACGGCCATGCCGTAGCCAGGCACGATCACCACGCGCTCGGCGAAGGCCATCATCGCGGCGACGTCAGCCGCTTCGATCGGCTTCTGCGAGCCGCTGATCGCCTGCGCTTCGCCACCAGCACCACCGCCGAAGTTGGAGAACAGCACGTTGCGGATCGGCCGGTTCATCGCCTTGGCCATCAGCCGGGTCAGCAGGATGCCCGCCGCGCCGACCATCATGCCGGCGATGATCAATGCTTCGTTGCCCAGCACGTAACCTTCGAACGACACCGCCAGGCCGGTGAACGCGTTGTACAGCGAGATCACCACCGGCATGTCGGCGCCACCGATCGGCAGCGTCATCAGCACGCCCAGCGCCAGCGCAAGTACGAAGAAGGCAACGATCGCCCAGGTGCTGAGCGTGCTGGCGGCGATGATCGCCAGTACCACCACCGCCAGCGCCACCAGCAGGTTCATCACCTGCTGGCCCGGCCAGGTCACGCGCTTGTCCAGGCGTCCATCCAGCTTGGCCCAGGCGATCACCGAGCCGGACAGCGACACCGCGCCGATCGCTGCGCCGACCACCGCCAGCAGCAGCACCGTGCCCGACGGCTGGCGCGCGGCGAGGTCGGCCAGCGCCTGCGCGCTCCAGTGGCTGGTATCGCGGTTGGCAAGAAAGGCGTAGCGCAGCAGCTCCACCGCGCCGATCGCCGCCGCCGATCCACCGCCCATGCCGTTGTACAGCGCCACCATCTGCGGCATGTCGGTGATGGCAACCTTGCCGGCCGACCACCAGGCCAGGCCCGCGCCGAGCAGCAGCGCCACCAGGATCAGCGGCACGTTGTGCAGTTCGGGAAGGAAGAAGGTCGCCGCCGTGGCCAGCAGCATGCCCAGCCCGGCCCAGCGGATGCCGCTGCGCGCGGTCAGTGGCGAGGCCATGCGCTGCAGGCCCAGCAGGAACAGCGTGGCGGCGACGAGGTAGCTGGCCTTGACCAGCCAATCGAGCAGTTCGACGGTGCTGATGTTCAAGCCTGCGGCTCCTTCGGCTCGTCCTTGCCGCCCTTGGGCGCGCTCGGCTTGAACATTTCCAGCATGCGCGCGGTGACCACGTAGCCACCGGCGGCGTTGCCGGCACCAAGCACCACGGCGAGGAAGCCCAGAGCTTTCTCCAGCGGTGTCTGCGCGTGCCCCAGCACCACCATTGCACCGATCAGCACGATGCCGTGGATGAAGTTGGAGCCCGACATCAGCGGGGTATGCAGGATCACCGGCACCCGCGAAATGATCACGTGGCCGGCGATGGCTGCCAGCATGAAGATGTACAGCGCTACGAACCCGTCACTCACCGGCAACGCTCCTGCTCTGTCTTCGTCGTCCCATCATAACCATGGGCTGAACCCGGTGCGCGCCCGGCGTCAACCGAAGCCGCGCTCACGCGTTGTCGATGGTGACCCCGAGCGAGGAACCGTACCCTGTGCTGGTGAGCAGCCCCGTCCCCCCGAGCGCCGAGACCGATGCCCTGCCGGCGTCGCTGGAGGCGTTCCTGGCCAGTGTTGGCCCGCGCGCGTTCCGCTTCGCCGAGGCCGGCCTGCGCCAGCGCGAAGACGCCATGGACGCGGTGCAGGACGCGCTGCTGCGCATGCTGGACTACGCCGACAAGCCGGCTGCCGAATGGGCCCCGCTGTTCTGGAGCATCCTGCGCCGGCGCGTGATCGACGTGCAGCGCCGGCGCCGCTTCCGACTGCCGTTCTGGCGCGACAACCAGGACGCCGACGGCGGCGAGATCGACTGGGCCGACCCCGGCCCGGACCCGGCACAGGCGCACGAACAGCGCCAGCAGTACCAACAGCTGGTGGACGCGTTGCGCCGCCTGCCCGCCCGCCAGCGCGAGGCCTTCACCCTGCGCGTGCTGCAGGACCTGGACGGGGCCACCACCGCCCGCGCCATGGGCTGCAGCGAAGGCGCGGTAAAAACCCATCTGGCACGCGCCCGCCAGGCGCTGCAGGATTATCTGGAGACCCACCCGTGAACCGCTCCCTGCCTTCCGATGACACCCTGCGCAGCCTGCACGCGCAGTCGCTGCACGCGCTGTCGCCGGCAACGCTGGCCCGGCTGCGCCAGGCTCGCCACGGCGCCACGGCCGCCCATCGCGGGCGCTGGCGCTGGTGGCTGGCCAGTGCCTGTTCACTGGTGGTGGCACTGGGTATCGGCCTGCAGTTCACCGGCCACGGCACCCTGACGGGCCCTGCGCCGGCACCTGTGCTTGCCTCGGCGGAAGACAACAGCGCGCTCTACGACGAAAATCCCGATCTGTACCTGTGGCTGGGCGATACCGACCTGGCGATGGAGTGAATCATGTCCCGACTGCACACCCTGCCCCTGCTGATGACCCTGTTGCTGCTGCCGGCCTTCCCGGCCCTGGCGCAGAGCGCCGCGCCCGCCCCTGCCGCACGCCCTGCGCCGGCCGCACCGCTGCCGGCGTGGGAACACCTCAGCGAAGCGCAGCGCGAATCCCTGCTGGCGCCGCTGCGCGACCGCTGGAACAGCGCCGATGCCGGCCAGCGCCAGCGCATGCTTTCGCATGGCCAGCGCTGGCAATCGATGAGCCCGGAGGAGCGCGACAAGGCCCGCCGTGGCCTGCGCCGCTTCGAGCACATGAACCCGGAACAGCGTGAGCAGGCCCGGGCCCTGTTCGGTCAGATGCGGAACATGCCGCCGGAACAGCGCGACGCCCTGCGCGAGCGCTGGTCGCAGATGACGCCGGAACAACGCAAGGACTGGGTGCGCGACAACCCGCCGCCGGCGAAGCCGCGGTAACGCCGGCATCCGCAGGGTGGGTGCGGACCCTGGTCCGCACGCTGGGCCGTTCCTCCACGCATGGCGTGGATCTACCGGGAAGGCAACCGGCGCTACCGGCTCACGCCTGCCAGCGTGTCTTCGCCAGCAACTCGTCGTCCCAGTCGAAACTGAGCTCCCCTTCGCGCACGAACAAGGCGACGAAGTTGAGCAGGTTGCGCGCGTACATCTCGCTGGCCTGGGTCGCGCCGCGGCTGGCCAGGCCAAGCGGGCCATCGATGGTCACGCCCTGATGTTCGATGCACTGCCCCGGCTGGGTCAGTGCGCAGTTGCCGCCGCTCTCTGCCGCCAGATCGACAATGACGCTGCCGGTGGCCATGCCTTCCACCATCGCGGCAGTCACGATCGTCGGCGCCGGTCGCCCCGGTACCGCTGCCGTGCAGATCACCACATCCACGCTGCGCAGGTGGTCGGCCAGCCGGCGCTGCTGCTCGGCGCGTTCCTCATCGGTCAACGCACGCGCATAGCCGCCTTCACCGGCTGCACTCACACCAAGATCAAGGAAGCGCGCGCCCAGCGACTGGATCTGCTCGCGGGTTTCCGGGCGCACGTCGAAACCTTCCACCTGTGCACCGAGACGACGCGCGGTGGCGATGGCCTGCAGACCGGCCACACCGGCACCGATCACCAGCACCTTGGCCGGGCGCACGGTACCGGCGGCGGTGGTCAGCATCGGGAAGAAACGCGGCGCACGCTCGGCCGCGATCAGTGCCGCCTTGTAACCGGCCATGCCGGCCTGCGAGCTGAGTACATCCATCGCCTGCGCGCGGGTGGTGCGCGGCAGCTGCTGCAGTGGGAACAGGTGCAGGCGGTCGCCAGCGGCCAATGCCGCAAGCGCCGGATCGCTGGCCGGGGTCAGCAGGCCGACCACGCTGGCAGTGGGCTTGAGCTGCTCCAGCACCGCCACCGGCGGTGCCTGCACGCACAGCAGGATATCGATCTCGGCCCAGCGACCTACATCGAACACACGTGCACCGGCGTCGTCATAGGCAGCATCGGTAAATCCCGCCGCCAGACCGGCGCCGGCCTCATACCAGACAGTGATGCCCAAGGCACCGAGCTTGCGCGCGGTTTCCGGCGTCAACGCCACGCGCCGTTCGCCCGGCGCGGTCTCCTTGATCCCCAGCAACGCCACGGCCATGCAGGTCCCCGCTGATCGGTGAGTTTTCCCGATCCTAGCAGGCGGCCACGGCTCAGTGCAGTGTTGCGCTGCCCGGGTCCAGCCGATCGATCACACCCTGCATCGCGCTGTCGAAGGCGCCATCGTCGACGTGGGCGCGCAGGCGGCCCAGCCGCACCATCACTGCCAGTTCTTCCGGCGAGGCCACGCAGAAGCGCACGCCGCGGCGGTTGACGAACAGCAGGCGCGAGGAAATCGGGCTGACCCAGGACAGCTTGCCGGCCTGCACCTTGCCGTCCTTGTCGACGAAGTCCAGCCAGTTGCCGATTTCCATGCGGCGGAAGCGGTCGGCGTCGGCGTTGTCGAAATCGTCGGCGTCGATCTGCCCGCCGAGCTCCACCGCTGGCGACTCAGCCACCGGCGGCGCCGGCAAGGCAACCTGCGGCAGCTCCGGCAGCGCGCGCTGCAGTTCCGGTCGCGATTCCGCAATGCCCTGCAGGGTGTCGTGCAGGGCGTCGATGGCACCGGTGGCGGCATCGCCGTGCACGCCGACGCTGGCAAATACCTTGGCCAGCACCGGCTGCCAGGCCTGCAGCCACGGCTTGCCGACGATCTGGCGGCGGGCCTCGGCCACTTCCTCCAGCAGGCCGTCAGCCAGGCTCAGTGCCTCGGCCACCGACGCGCCCTCCTCGCCCTCGCGCAGCAGCGCCAGGGTCAGGTGGTGCTGCCATGGCTGGCGCAGGAACTCAGCGATGGCCGGCGGCAGGGTGGCATCGCCGATGCGGCGATCCAGTTCGGCACCCGCCCGGCTGCGGGCCATTTCCAGCTTCTCCTGGCCGCGCTGCGTTTCGGCGGCGCGGCGCTCGGCGATCTCCACGCGGCGGCGATGCTGCACCAGGAACTCGCGGAATTCTTCTTCCAGGGTCAGGAAGATCGCCAGGTTCTCGTTGAACTCGGCCACCAGGCGCTCGATGATTTCCTCGACCTTGGCCATCAGCATGCGCTCGGCCTGGCTTTCGCCGGTATTGCCCTCGCAGGCTTCGGCCAGCGAGTTGAGCAGCTTGCGGGCCGGGTGGGTCTTCTGCACGAACATGCGGCGGTCGAGCATCGCCACCTTGACGAAGGGCACCACCAGGCGGCCGATCAGCTCGCGCGAGCGACCTTCCAGTTCGCGTTCGTCCAGCATCACGTCGAACAGCATGCCGACCAGATCGATCGCATCTTCGTCCTGCGGGTCCAGCCGGGTCTGGCCAGGATCGACGCCGAGACGGGTGGCGCTGGACAGCACTTCACTCTTCAGCCGCTGCGCCAGTGATTCGCCGTCCTCGCCGATGGCCGCACGCAGGGTGGCGCTGGGCGTGGCCTGCAGCAGCGACAGCACCGACATCATCTCGCGCTGGCTCAACGGGCGGTGCTGGCCGACCGCGACCTGCGCTGCCGAGGTGGCGTCCTCGCGAACGTGACGGGTCTGCTGCAGCAGCTCATGCAGGGCCTCCAGCAGCATTCCCTGCTGGCCGGCATACGCCTCGCCGTTGCCGGCATCCTCGCTCCCGAGGTGCTGCTGCATGTGGCCACGGCGCTCGGACCAGCGCGCAGCGAAGCGCTGTGCCCAGGCCGGCGCGGCCTGTTCATCATCGCTGAATTCGGATTCGAAGCCCGCCGCGTGGCGCGGCTCGACCAGATCGTCCGACCCGGGCGCCATGCGCGGGTCGGGCGCGGCAGACATTGGACGCCGCGGCGCCCCCATCTGCGACATCACGCCAGCGGCGGCCAGCTGCTCGTCCAGCTTCTCGTAGATGCGGCCCACCGGCGCGCGCAGGTCACGCTCGCACAGCTTGATCAGCACCAGGTGCACTTCCGGCGCCAGTTCGCAGCCGGCAAAGGCCTCATGGATGGCCACGCCCAGATGTTCGGGGCTGACCGGGTTGTGATCGGCATCCAGCTCGGCGCCGCCGATCAGGCGGCCGAGGCGGCGGTCCAGCCGCGCCAGCACCGGCTTGAAGTCACGCAGCAGCACGGTGGCGAAATTGCGCACCGCCAGCCGCGATTCCAGTACATGTTCAGCCAGCAGGCTCAGGCCATCCTCGGCCGGCCCGGACAGGGTGGCTTCGGCCGACAACGGCTCGCCACTGGCCAGTGCATCCCAGGCCCGCTGCAGGTGGCCGGCGAAGGCGGCGGCGATGTCCTCACGGCGACGGCGCAGCTCGCGCATCGCATCCAGGAACAGCAGCTGCGACGAGCCAGCATTGCCGGCGCGGTCGAACAGTGCATCGTCGAAACGCGCCAGTGCGGCCCCGAACGCCTGGCACAGCGCCGGCAGGACCATGTCCCGGGCACGCTGAAGCTGGACCGGGTCACGGCCCGGCGATCCCATCGGTGTGGGCGCGCTCATCATTCGGGAAGGCTCCCCACCTTCTCTGGTACGACAGACAGCATGGACATCGCGACGGCCGGCACACCCCATGTGCCGGTACGTCGATGGTAGGCCGGCCAGCCCGTCACGGACAGTGAAACAGTCCTCACTTCAAACCTCATGACCGGCGGCCCGGCAAGATAGATATCGTAAGCCGTGCGAGGCCCACGAGGCGAGAGGAAGCGGTCGTCCCTTTCCCGCCAGTGGCATGATGTTCATCACAGTTTGATATTCAGGGGCGGGACGCGACACAGACGGCGTCATTGACCACCCCGACTATAATCAAACACCCGTGATGACCGGTTCAGACTCCATGCCCGACCCCGCTGCCCTGCTTGCCCTGGATGCCCGCCGCTCGGTGCCCTCGCGGCAACTGGGCGAGCCCGGACCGGATCCAGCCACCCTGCAGCGCATGCTGGCCTCGGCCGTGCGCGTGCCCGACCACGGCAAGCGCGTACCGTTCCGCTTCCTGAAGATCGCCGGCGATGCACGTCACACTCTGGGCGACTTCCTGGCCGAGCGCAGCCGCCAGCGCGACCCGCATGCGGGCGAGGCGGTATTCGAGAAGGACCGCCAGCGTTTCAGCCATGCGCCGCTGGTGATCGTGGTGGTGGCCAGCCCGCGGCCGGACCCGAAGGTGCCCGAGCAGGAACAGCTGATGACCGCCGGCTGCGTCTGCTTCGCCCTGCTGCAGGCCGCGCAGGCGCTGGGCTTCGGCGCGCAGTGGCTGACCGCCTGGATGGCCTTCGATCCGGCGGTACAGGCCCACTTGGGCCTGGTCGAAGGCGAACGCATCGCCGGCTTCATCCACATCGGTACACCCAAGGCTGATGTACCTGAGCGCGAGCGCCCCGATCCGGCGGCCCTGCTGCGCGACTGGACGCCGCCGGCATGAGCCTGCCGGCTCCGCCGCCGTCGCTGTATCTGGTCGACGCCAGCATCTACGTGTTCCGCGCCTGGCACTCGCTGCCGGACCAGTTCCAGGACGCGCAGGGCTGGCCGACCAACGCCGTGCACGGCTTCGCCCGCTTCCTGCTGGACCTGCTGGAGCGCGAGCGCCCCCGGCACATCGCCATCGCCTTCGACGAAGCGCTCGACAGCGGCTTCCGCCATCGCCTGTACCCGGCCTACAAGGCCAACCGCGACCCGGCACCGGAGGCGCTCAAGCGCCAGTTCGTACACTGCAAGGCGCTGTGCGCGGCATTGGGCCTTGCGGTGCTGGCCCACCACGAATTCGAAGCCGATGACCTGATCGGCAGCGCCCTGCACGTGCACCGTGGCAGCCACCGCGGGGTGATCATCTCCGCCGACAAGGACCTGTCGCAGCTGCTGCTGGATCACGACGAGCAGTGGGACTACGCACGCAACCAGCGTTGGGACGTAGCCGGAGTGAAGGCGCGGCACGGCGTGCACGCGCACCAGATCGCCGATTACCTGGCACTGTGCGGCGATGCGGTGGACAACATTCCCGGTGTCAGTGGTGTCGGCAGCAAGTCCGCCGCCGTGCTGCTGGCCCACTTCGGCAGCATGGATGCGCTGTACGAACGCCTGGACGAAGTGCCGTTCCTGCGCCTGCGCGGCGCGGCACAGATGGCGGTGCGCCTGCGCGAACAGCGCGAGCACGCCCAGCTCTGGCGCCAGCTGACCACCATCGCGCTGGACGCGCCGCTGGAAGGCAGCCAACCCGGTCTGCTGCGCCAGGCGGCCGACCCGGAGCTGCTCGGTGGCCTGTGCCAGACCCTGCGCTTCGGCCCGATGACCCGCCGCCGGCTGTTCGATGCCGCCGGTGTGGCCGACCCCGTTCCCACTCCATCCTTTTCCAATTCCAGCGAGCCCGCATGAGCCAGCGCAACACCGAAGCCCCGCGTGTCGTCTATGAAGGCAAGTACCAGCGCATGCTGGTGCGCGGCACCTGGGAATACAGCGAACGTACCCACGCCGGTGGCCTGGCCGCGATCATCATCGCCGTCACCCCTGAGGACAAGGTGCTGTTCGTCGAGCAGTTCCGCGTGCCGCTGCAGGCACCCACCATCGAGATGCCGGCCGGCCTGGTCGGCGACATCCACGCCGGCGAATCGATTGAAGTCTCGGCCGTGCGCGAACTGGAAGAAGAAACCGGCTGGACCGCCGATCACGCCGAAGTGCTGATGATCGGCCCGACGTCGTCCGGCGCCAGCAGCGAGAAGATCGCCTTCGTCCGCGCTACCGGCCTGCGCCGGATCGGCGAAGGTGGCGGTGATGACAGCGAGGACATCACCGTGCACGAGATTCCACGCAGTGAGGCCGCGGCCTGGCTGGTGCAGAAGATGGGCGAAGGCTACGAGCTGGACGCCAAGCTCTGGGCCGGCCTGTGGATGATCGAGCACCACCTGGACGGGCGCCCGCGTGGCTGACGCCGACCTGCATGCGCTGCCGGCGCTGCTCGGCGCCGATGATCCGGCAATCTACGCGATTCACCGGCCGCAGGGCGCTTCGCCGTACCTGCTGCTGGCCGACCATGCCGGCCAACAGGTGCCGGGTGCCCTCGCCGGCCTGGGCTTGCCACAGGTCGAACTGGACCGCCACATCGGCTGGGACATCGGCATTGCCGGCACCACCCGCGCGCTGGCCGAACGGCTGGATGCCTGGGCGATCGAACAGACCTATTCGCGGCTGCTGATCGACTGCAACCGCCCACTGGCCTCGCCCACGCTGATTCCGGAAGTGAGCGACCACACCGTGGTCCCGGGCAATGCCGGTCTGTCAGTGGCACAGCGGCAACAGCGCATCGATGCGATCCACGCGCCGTACCACGCACGCATCGACGCCGAACTGGACGCACGCCGCGATGCCGGTCGCCCCACCCTGCTGGTGATGATGCACAGCTTCACCCCGGCGATGAACGGCGCGCAGCGGCCGTGGCATGCCGGCGTGCTGTACCACCAGGACACGCGCTTTGCGCATGCACTGCTGCAGGCACTGCGCGACGAAGGCGACCTGGTGGTGGGCGACAACGAACCGTATTCGGTCAGCAGTACCAGCGACTACGCGGTGCCGGTGCATGGCGAAGGCCGCGGGCTGGTGCACGTGGAACTGGAGATCCGCCAGGACCTGATCGCCGATGCCGCCGGGCAGCTGGCATGGGCGCAGCGGCTGGCGCGGATCTTCAGCGCGCTGCAACCGCAGTTGCTGGCCGCCGGGTGATTTACCCAGGCTTGGTAGTGCCGGCCGCTGGCCGGCAACTGCAATGATCCAACGAACCTGAGGTTGCCGGCCAGCGGCCGGCACTACCGCAATACGGGCGCATCCATCCACGGGAACGGCTTGACCCCGTGCACCTGCACGGTCGCACCGATCGCTTCGAGATCATCCTTGATCGCCTGCGCGCGGCGACGATCCAGCGCCTCACCCAGCACCAGCGGCAACGCACGGCAGCGCGCCAACGCCTCGCCCACCGGCATCTCCAGCAGGCGCGCCACGCGCTGCGCTGCGGCTTTGATCTGCCCCTCCGAGCACGCCTTCAGCGTCAGATCGAAGGAAGCGAAGATGCCTGCGCCCAGCCCTGCCTCGCGCGCCTCCGCTTGTTCCTCAGCACCCGCTTCGCCCAGGGCCTCGTCGATACCTTCGACCTGCTGGAATGCGTCGTACTCGGTGTAGTACGCCAGCGCCTGCGCGTAGTCCTGCAGCGACGACAGCGGGCGTTGCCGCTTCTGCACATCCAGCACGTCGGCAAACATGGCCGGTTCCAGATACGGGAACAGCCCCATCGCTGCCGAAGCGGCCGATCGCTCGCCGTCGTCATCCAGCGCTTCATCACTGGATGACGGCAACCACAACCGCGCAGCCAGCAGGTCCTCGTCGCTGGCCATCACCCAGCCGAAGGCGTTCCACACCTCATCGTCATCGTTGCAGGCAGCGAAGGCATGCAGGGTCTGTTGCAGATCCAGCAGTTCGATCATGCGTCGGTGCTCAGGCAGGCAGTCGCTGCCGAGTCTACCGGCGCCGGGCGCAGGCCCAGCGCGATCACCACGCCGAGCGCGGCGAACAGCGCGGCGCCGTACTGTGCATTGACCATGCCCTGCAACGCATCAGGGCTGGTTGCCGCCTGCGTGCCGCGCGCAGCGTTGGCGACCATCACCAGTACCGCCAATCCCAAGGCGCCGCCGATCTGCTGGGCGGTGGCCGCCATGCCGGACGCGACGCCTTGCTGCGGACCCGGCACGCCCTGCCCGGCCACGATCCACATCGCCGTCCAGCTCATGCCCTGGCCGATGCTGAGCACCACGATGCCCGGCAACAGCGGCCAGTAGCTGGCGCCATGCGGCATCGCCAACGCAACCGCGGCGATGCCGACGGCACCTGCGGCGAAGCCCCAGGCCAGCACCTGCCGTGGCGAACGGCGCCGCAGCATGCGTTCGGCAATCCGGATGCCGAAGGTGCACACCAATGTCGGCAGCAGGAAGGCCATACCGGCCTGCAGCGGGCTCCAGCCATAGCCATCCTGGAAGTAAAGCGCCAGGAAGTAGTACTGCACGCCATAGCTGCTCATGAAAGCGAAGGTCAGACCCAGCGCGGCGCGGAGGCCGGGCAGGCGCAACAGCGAAAACTGCATCAGCGGGTCACGGCTGCGCTTTTCGATCTGTACGAACACCGTCAACAATACGGCTGAAAGCAGCAGGCAGATGAGCGTAGCCGGCGCCGTCCAGCCCCACTCCGGCCCTTGCACCAGGGTGGTGACCAGCAGGCTGCCGCCAGCGGTGACAGTGAGACAACCGGCCAGATCGAAGGAACGGCCCTGCACGCGTGGACCATCGGCCGGCAGCCATGTACCGGCCGCGACCGCGCACGCCGTGGCCAGCGGCACGATCACCGCGAGCACCGCCGGCCAGCCGAACGCCTGGGTCAGCACGCCACCGAGCAGCGTGCCCAGCGCCAGGCCGACCGCGCTGGCCATGCTCCAGATCGCCAGCGCACGATTGCGTACCGGGCCTTCGGCGTACAGCGTGTTGATCAGCGCCAGCGTGGCCGGGAACAGCAGCGCCGCCCCGACGCCTTGTGCGGCGCGCGCGATGATCAACAGCGTGGCGTTCGGCGCCAGCGCACCGAGCAGCGAGGCCAGCGCGAACAGCAGCATGCCCAGCCGGTAGAAGCGGCGGCGGCCGATCAGGTCGGCGGCGCGCCCGCCGAGCAGCAGGCTGCCGCCGAAGGCCACGGTGTAGGCACTGACCACCCATTGCAGCTGCTGCGCGTTGATCTGCAGCGCGCGGCCCATGTCATGCAGGGCAACGAAGATGATGGTGGCATCCAGGGCGATGATCAGCTGGGCGGTGGCCAGCAGGGTCAGCGCCCAGCGCGGGTATTTGAGGGGAGGCATCGGCGGTCTGGCGCGGTGGGGGAGCGCAGTCTCATTGATGCGAGCCAATCAATAAACCCCTCCCCGACCATATCTGTCATGATTTTCGGCATGAATGGAGCCTCGATGGACCTCAATGCGGTGCGCATGCTGGTGCAGGTGGCCGAAGCCCGCAGTTTCACCGTGGCCGCCGGCCAGCTCGGCCTGAGCCAATCCGGCCTGTCGCGCGCGATCGGGCGGCTGGAAGTGTCGCTGGGGGTGAAGCTGCTGCAGCGGAACACCCGCAACGTGGCGCTGACCCCGGATGGCCGCCAGTTCGTGGAACAGGTGGCACCACTGCTGGCCGGCCTGGACGATGCCGAACGGCAACTGGCCGACCGCCCGTGCACGCCCTCGGGCACGTTGAAGATCAGTGCGCCGTCGATGTTCGGGCGCAAGGTGCTGGTGCCGATGCTGGCGCCGTTGCTGCAACAGCATCCGCAGCTGCAGGTGGAAGCGGTGCTCAGCGACCGTCTGGTCGATCTGGTCGAGGAAGGCTTCGATGCCGCGCTGCGCACCGGCGTCATCGCCGACCAGCGCATCGTCGCGCGGCCATTGCGGCCGCTGCGCTGGGTGACGGTGGCCAGCCCCGCCTATCTGGCCCGCTGTGGCGCACCGGACGATGTGGCCGCGCTGCAGGACCATGCCTGCCTGGCGGTGCGCAACCTGCGCAGTGGCCGGCTGGTGGACTGGCAGTTCCTGCAGGACGGGCAACTGCGCGAGTTCACGCCGCCGACGCGGATGGTGTTCGACAGCGGCGATCCGCTGGTGGAAGCGGCCATCGCCGGTATCGGCATCGTGCAGGTGATGGATTTCGCCGTGGCCGATGCGTTGGCCGATGGCCGCCTGCAGCGCGTGCTGCAGCCGTTTGAAGGCCGCAGCCGTGCACTGTCACTGATCTATCCGCCCTCGCGGCAATGCTCGCCGAAGCTGCAGGTACTGGCCGACGCGTTGCTGGCTGGGGAGTGGTAGCGCCGGCCGCTGGCCGGCAAACCTGAGACGGTTGGATTCCTGGAGGCGCCGGCCAGCGGCCGGCACTACCGCAGCCAGGCGTGGCCTGGCTCTACTGATCAGTGCACCGAACCCGGTCTGGAGCAGAGCCCCCTTGTTGTTCAAGGGGGCGCGCCGACAGGCGCGGGGATAAGGTGGAATGCGTGGATAGTTTTGCCTCAAGCAAAACTGTCGGTGGCGCGCACCAGCGCGTCCACGTTCTCGGCTTCGAACGCCGAGTGACCCGACGCCGGCGTGATTTCCAGCTTCGCCTTCGGCCACACCTTGGTCAGGTCCCAGGCGTTGGCCAGCGGGCAGACCACGTCGTAGCGGCCGTGCACGATCACGCCGGGAATGTCAGCGATGCGGTGTGCGTCGCGCAGCAGCTGGTCTTCCACTTCGAAGAAGCCGCCGTTGACGAAGTAGTGGTTCTCGATGCGGGCAAAGGCCAGCGCGAAGTGCGGGTCTTCGTGGCTGTTGATGAAGTCATCATCGACGTGCAGGAAGCTGGTCGCGCCTTCCCACACCGCCCACGCCTTGGCCGCTTCCAGGCGGGTGGTTTCGTCGTCGCTGGTCAGGCGGCGGTGGAAGGCCGAGATCAGGTCATGACGCTCCACCGAAGGAATCGGCTTGAGGTAATGCTCCCACGCATCCGGGAACAGGCGGTTGGCGCCTTCCTGGTAGAACCATTCCAGCTCCCAGCGACGCAGCATGAAGATGCCGCGCAGGACCAGTTCGGTCACGCGCTGCGGGTGGGTCTCGGCATAGGCCAGCGCCAGGGTCGACCCCCAGCTGCCGCCGAACACCTGCCAGCGATCCACCTTCAGGTGCTCGCGCAGCTTCTCGATATCGGCGACGAGGTCCCAGGTGGTGTTGTCCACCAGGTCCGCGTGCGGGGTGGAACGGCCGGCACCGCGCTGGTCGAACAGGATGATGCGGTACTTGGACGGGTCGTGGAACTGGCGCATCTTGTCGCTGCAGCCGCCGCCCGGGCCACCGTGCAGCATCACCACCGGCTTGCCGTCCGGGTTGCCGCACTGTTCGAAGTACAGCGTGTGGCGGTCGTCGACCTTCAGGGTGCCGACGTCGTAGGGGGTGATGGCGGGGTACAGCGTACGCATGCTTGCAGCTCCAGGGTGATGCCCTGCCGGGGCAGGAGAACCTCCATTCTAGGCCGGACGCCGGCCCAGGGTGATGCGGTCGCGCTGCTCCAGATCCTGCACGGTCTGCACTTCCGCAAAACCCGCCGCGTCGAATAGCGCGCGGATCGCCACGCCCTGGTCCCAACCGTGCTCGATCAGCAGCCAACCGCCGGGCAGCAGGTGGGCCTGGCCACCGTCGACGATGCGGCGGATGTCATCCAGCCCGTCCACGCCGGAGGCCAGCGCGGTGGCCGGTTCGAAGCGCAGGTCGCCCTGGGCCAGGTGCGGATCGTCGCTGGCGATGTACGGCGGGTTGCTGGCGATCAGGTCGAACCGCGCGCCCTGCAGCGGCGCATACCAGTCCTGCCCGCCCTCGGCGAAGCGGACGTTGCGCAGTTCATGGCGCGCAGCATTGCGCGCGGCCACGGCCAGCGCGCCCGGGCTGGCATCGGTGGCCAGCACCTGCGCTTGGGGCCGTTCGCTGGCCAGCGCCAAGGCGATCGCGCCGGTGCCAGTGCCGAGGTCGGCCAGCTGCAGCGATTGGTCTGGCGGCAGCCGCTCCAGCGCCAGCTCGACCAGCAGCTCGGTTTCCGGACGCGGGATCAGCGTGGCCGGGTCGACCTCCAGGTCCAGCGTCCAGAAACCGCGGCGGCCGGTCAGGTAGGCCACCGGCTCACCGGCCACGCGGCGGGCCAGCAACGCTTCGAAGGCGGCCAGGTCGGCGGCGGCCAGCGGATCGGTGGCATGCGCGAACAGCCAGCTGCGCGGGCGCTCCAGCACATGCAGCAGCAGCAGTTCGGCCTCGTGGCGGGCCTCGACGCCGCCGAGGCGGGCACTGGCCTCGGCCACGATCTGGCGCAGGGAGGGTTCGGTTTGGGAAAACATGCCGCAATTGTAGAGCGGAGCCCATGCTCGGCTGCTTCTGGCGCAGTCGAGCTACACATCCACAGGTCCGCAGTCGAGCATGGCTCGACTCTACAAAAGGCTGCAATCCGTTCAGGTTCTGCCCGAGGGGATAAGGAGGGACTATTGGCCCTATTCAGCCGTTCCGGAAGATTTCCCTTGTCACACAGCCAGTTGCAGGATGGGAGCGGCAAGGTTCAGTGCCTGCTCATGACCAAATGATAGATTCCATCTATCAAATAGATGCAATCAATGGATTGTTCTTATCGCCAGCGAGTCGGTAACCTAGCTCCTGTCGATTCACCCACTCCCCTTCACCAGAGGAAAAACGATGTCCCTGATCAACACCCAGATCCAGCCGTTCGAAGCCAACGCTTACCACAATGGCGAGTTCATCAAGGTTTCCGACGCCAGCCTGAAGGGCCAGTGGTCCGTCCTGATCTTCATGCCGGCCGCCTTCACCTTCAACTGCCCGACCGAGATCGAAGACGCCGCTGACCATTACGCCGAGTTCAAGAAGGCCGGCGCCGAGGTCTATATTGTCACCACCGACACCCACTTCTCGCACAAGGTGTGGCACGAAACCTCGCCGGCCGTCGGCAAGGCCCAGTTCCCGCTGGTCGGCGACCCGACCCACCAGCTGACCAACGCCTTCGGCGTGCACATTCCGGAAGAAGGCCTGGCCCTGCGCGGCACCTTCATCATCAACCCGGAAGGCGTGATCAAGACCCTGGAGATCCACTCCAACGAGATCGCCCGTGACGTCTCCGAAACCCTGCGCAAGCTGAAGGCTGCCCAGTTCACCGCCGCCAACCCGAACCAGGTGTGCCCGGCCAAGTGGAAGGAAGGCGAGAAGACCCTGACCCCGTCGCTGGACCTGGTCGGCAAGATCTAAAGCAGTACCGGCCTGCCGTGGCCCCACGCCACGGCGCGCCTTTCATCCCCGTGCCGGTCCCCCCGCCGGCGTGGGGGTGAACCCAAGACAGCCAACGCTCGCCCGCCTTGGCCAGCCAGCCCCTTCCACGGTCGCTGTCTTGGGTTCACCCCTACCCCCTGCTGGTCCGCTACCTTCTACAGCGGTGCCACGCCCCCTGTTTGCCTGAAGCCAGGAGATGACCCGATGTTGGACGCCAACCTGCAGTCGCAGCTGAAGACCTATCTGGAGCGCGTGACCCGCCCGATCCAGATCACCGCGCACGCCGACGACGGCGCCAAGTCGCAGGAAATGCTGGAACTGCTGCAGACCCTGGACAGCCTGTCGGACAAGATCTCGCTGCAGGTGCTGCGCGATGGCCAGGGCCGTGTGCCGTCCTTCGACCTGGGCACCCCGGGCCAGGATATCCACCTGACCTTCGCCGGCCTGCCGATGGGCCACGAGTTCACCTCGCTGGTGCTGGCGCTGCTGCAGGTCGGCGGCCACCCGTCCAAGGCCACCGCCGAGCTGATCGAGCAGGTGCAGAACCTGGAAGGTGAATACAGGTTCGAAACCTACTTCTCGCTGTCCTGCCAGAACTGCCCGGACGTGGTGCAGGCGCTGAACCTGGCCGCGGTACTCAACCCGCGCATCCAGCACGTGGCCATCGACGGTGCCCTGTTCCAGGACGAAGTCGAGAAGCGCGAGATCATGTCGGTGCCGACCGTGTACCTCAACGGTGAAGTCTTCGACCAGGGTCGCATGACCCTCGAGCAGATCGTCGCCAAGCTGGACACCAATGCCAGCAAGCGCGATGCCGAGAAGATCGCCGCCAAGGACGCCTTCGACGTGCTGGTGGTGGGCGGTGGCCCGGCCGGCGCAGCAGCGGCGATCTACGCCGCGCGCAAGGGCATCCGCACCGGCATCGCCGCCGAGCGTTTCGGTGGCCAGGTGCTGGACACCATGGCGATCGAGAACTTCATCTCGGTGAAGGAGACCGAGGGCCCGAAGCTGGCCACGGCGCTGGAACAGCACGTGCGCGAGTACGAGGTGGACATCATGAACCTGCAGCGCGCCAGTGCGCTGGTGCCGGCCGGTGAAGACGGCCTGGTGCAGGTGCAGCTGGAGAACGGCGCGGTGCTGAAGTCGCGTTCGGTGATCCTGTCCACCGGCGCACGCTGGCGCCAGATGAACGTGCCGGGCGAAGACCAGTACCGCAACAAGGGCGTGGCCTACTGCCCGCACTGCGATGGTCCGCTGTTCAAGGGCAAGCGCGTGGCGGTGATCGGCGGCGGCAACTCCGGCGTGGAAGCGGCCATCGATCTGGCCGGCATCGTGTCGCATGTAACCCTGCTGGAGTTCGATTCCAGCCTGCGCGCCGACGAAGTGCTGCAGAAGAAACTGCGCAGCCTGGCCAACGTCACCGTGCTGACCAGCGCACAGACCACCGAAGTGCTGGGCGACGGCAGCCGTGTCACCGGCCTGGTCTACAAGGACCGTGTCGGCGGCGACGCCCACCGCGTCGAGCTGGAAGGCATCTTCGTGCAGATCGGCCTGCTGCCCAACACCGAGTGGCTGAAGGACACCGTGGCGCTGTCGCCGCGTGGCGAGGTCGTCATCGATGACCGCGGCCAGACCAACCTGCCGGGCGTGTTCGCTGCTGGCGATTGCACGACGGTACCCTACAAGCAGATCATCATCGCCATGGGCGCCGGTTCGACCGCCGCACTGAGCGCGTTCGACCACCTGATCCGCTCGTCGGTGAGCAGCAGCAGTGGTGCTGTTGCTGAAGCTGCCTGATCCATCGTTCCCAGATCACCGGGAACATTGTCTGCCTGTCGGGTAACCATGCCGTCAGCCGGTCCGTTACCCCTGGGGTGTAAGGATGAACCTACGTGATCTGAAGTACCTGGTAGCCCTGGCCGACCACAAGCATTTCGGCCGGGCTGCCGCCTCCTGCTTCGTCAGCCAGCCGACGCTGTCCACGCAGATCCGCAAGCTGGAAGAAGAGCTGGGCCTGCCGCTGGTGGAACGTGCACCGCGCAAGGTGATGCTGACCCCGGCCGGCCAGGAAGCAGCAGCACGGGCACGGGTGATCGTGTCCGAAGTGGAACAGCTGAAGGAAGCGGCACGTCGCAGTCGCGATCCGGAAGCCGGTACGGTGCGCCTGGGGATCTTCCCGACCCTGGGCCCGTACCTGCTGCCGCATGTGATTCCGCGCATCCGCGATCGCTTCCCGGAGCTGGAACTGCTGCTGGTCGAGGAAAAGAGCGATGTGCTGCTGGACCGCCTGCGCGAAGGCAAGCTCGACGCTGCACTGCTGGCCCTGCCGGTGATCGACGACCAGCTGCATGCCGAGTTCCTGTTCGAGGAACCCTTCCTGCTGGCCGTATCCGGGCGCCACCCGCTGGCCCGTCGCGAACACCTGGACGTGCAGGAGCTGGCCACGCAGAAGCTGCTGCTGCTGGAAGATGGCCATTGCCTGCGCGACCAGGCACTGGAAGTCTGCCGCCTGTTCGGTGCCAACGAGAAGTCCGAGTTCCGCGCCACCAGCCTGGAAACCCTGCGGCAGATGGTCGCCGCCGACGTCGGCATCACCCTGCTGCCAAGCCTGTCGGTGCAGCCGCCGGTGCCGCGCTCGAACAACATCCGCCTGCTCGACTTCACCGGCGAAGGACGCCCCAGCCGCCGCATCGCGATGATCTGGCGCCGCAGCTCGGCCATGAACGACTTCCTGATGGAGCTGGCCGATCAGTTCAAGCGCCTGCCGCAGGCGCTGTTCACCCTGGAAGCGGTCAACGCCGCCGGCGACACGACCGCCCTGCCCGGCCCCGCGCTGAACGGCTGAACCCCCGCAGCACCGGCCTGGAATCGGCAGGAGTCGATTCCGGTCGCATTTGTCCCCACAATACAGACAGGCGGCGCCAGCAGGTGCCGCCTTTTGCATGGCTTTCAACCAAGGAGCTTCACCATGAGTACCGCCAGCGGCCTGCCGCCGTCGATCACCGTTTCCACCTTCGACATGGACCGCCTGGACGCCATGCTCGAATCCCCTGCGCTGAGCCAGACGCCTGCCGCGCTCGCGCTTGCTGAAGAACTCAACCGTGCCACCGTGCTGGCACCGGACCAGATTCCCGAAGGCATCGTCATGATGCATTCGCGCGTGGAGTGCGAAGATGAAGTGTCGGGCGAGAAGCACGTCCTGACCCTGGTCTTCCCCCGCGAAGCCAACGTCGATGAAGGCAAGGTTTCCGTGCTGGCCCCGGTCGGCAGTGCCCTGCTCGGCCTTTCGATCGGCCAGAGCATCGACTGGAACGCGCCCGGCGGCCGCAAGCTGCGCCTGCGCGTGACCGCGGTCCACAACGACCGCCCCTGATTACCGCTGCGCACCGCGCGCGATTCGATCCCCCTGCACCAGGAGCCGTAATGAGTACCCCGTCCAAACTGTCCCAGCTGCGCGAACTGTCCGTGGTCGTTGCCGATACCGGTGACTACGAGGCGATCAAGCGCCTGCAGCCGGTGGACTGCACCACCAACCCGACCCTGGTGAAGAAGGCGCTGGACCTGCCGGTCTACGCCGAGCTGATCGAACGCGAACTGGCCTGGGGCCGCCAGCAGAGTGGCGACCGCGAAGCCGTGGTGCACGCCGTGGCCGACCGCCTGACCATCGGCGTCGGCGCGCTGCTGAGCACGCTGGTGCCGGGCCGCGTGTCCACCGAAGTGGATGCCGACCAGGCCCACGACACCGCTGCCACCGTAGCCAAGGCCCGCCAGTTCATCCAGATGTACGCCGATGCCGGCGTGCCGCGCGAGAAGATCCTGATCAAGATCGCCGCGACCTGGGAAGGCGTGGAAGCCGCGCGCATCCTGCAGGCCGAAGGCATCGACTGCAACCTGACCCTGATCTTCAACCCGACCCAGGCGCTGGCCTGCAGCGAAGCCGGCGCGTTCCTGATCTCGCCGTTCGTCGGCCGCATCCTGGACTGGTACGTGGCCAACGGCCAGACCCCGGCCAACATCGATGAAGACCCGGGCGTGAAGTTCGTGCGCGGCGTGTATGCCGAATTCAAGCGCCGCGGTTCGCCGACGGTGGTGATGGGCGCCTCGTTCCGTTCGACCGCGCAGATCGAAGCGCTGGCCGGCTGCGACCGCCTGACGATTTCGCCGGACCTGCTGGAGAAGCTGGACGCCGACCACGGCGAGCTGCCGCGCAAGCTGGTGGCCGGTGCGGCGGATGGCGTGGCGGTGACGCCGATCGATGCGGCGAAGTTCGCATCGGATCTGGCGGCCGATCCGATGGCGACCGAGAAGCTGGCGACCGGTATCGATGCGTTTGCCAAGGATCTGCAGGCGCTGCGCGAGCGCATTCGTTCGGAACTGTGAGGATTTCGGCCAACGGCTGAGCCCCTCGTGGCGGATCGATTTGTAGAGTCGAGCTTGCTCGACTGACTGCTAAAGCAAAAGCCGCGCTGGGTCGGGCGGGTTGGGTTCGCGGGAGACGCCGTGAATCCGTCCCTGGAGGCTTGGCCGCGGCATCCATGCCGCGGACACTCCCGCGAACCCAACCCGCCCGCCCTCTGACAGTTTCCGGTGGCCGCGCGCCACGGATGAAAGAAAGAAGAGCAAAGCGGGTCGCGCGCTTCGCTTGCTCGGAGCGGAGCATGGCTCCGCTCTACAGAAAGCACTGCAGGATCAAACAAAAAGGACGCGGCGAACGCCGCGTCCTTTTTGTTTTCCTTCAGTTCGTCAGTAACCCAATGCTCTTGCCCCCCGTCACCGGGAAACTGTCGAAGGCGGGACGGGTGCAGATGGCGGGACCGTCCACGGCATGGATGCCGTGGCCGAGCCCCCATGGACGGGTTTACGGCGTGTCCCGCCATCTGTACCCGTCCCGCCAAACTCACAACAACCCAGAGCCGCTTTGGCTGTTGACGTTGATTTTGACGTTGCCCGCCGCAGGCGGACCACCGCGCGTCAGCGCGGCGCCTCCACATCCAATCCGATCGGGCAGCTCACCCCGGTGCCGCCGATGCCGCAGTAACCGTTCGGGTTCTTCGCCAGGTACTGCTGGTGATAGTCCTCGGCGTAGTAGTACGCCGGTGCCGGGTACACGATCTCGGTGGTGATCGGCCCGTAGCCGGCTGCGGCCAGCTGCGCCTGGTAGGCCTCGCGGCTGGCCAGCGCGGCGGCGTACTGCGCCTCGTCGGTGGCGTGGATCGCCGAACGGTACTGGGTGCCGGTGTCGTTGCCCTGGCGCATGCCCTGGGTCGGGTCGTGGCTTTCCCAGAACAGCTGCAGCAGCCGCTCCAGGCTCACCACCGCCGGGTCGAACACCACCTGCACCACTTCGGTGTGGCCGGTCAGGCCCGAGCACACCTCTTCATAGGTCGGGTTCGGGGTGATGCCGCCGGCGTAGCCCACCGAGGTGCTGTACACGCCCGGTTCGGTCCAGAACTTGCGCTCGGCGCCCCAGAAGCAGCCCAGCGCGAAGCGGATCTGCTGCAGGCCGGCGAAACGGTCCTTCAGCGGATGGCTGTTCACGAAGTGCTGGTTGCTGTGCAGCGGCAGCGGTTGGTCACGCCCCGGCAGTGCTTCTTCCGGGCGCGGCAGGCGCTGCTTGAAGGCGCCGATGCCGAGGATGCCCTGGCCAATTCCCAACATGATGCGCTCCTACGCCGGAAGGCCGGCTATGTCGTCTGCATCGGAAATGGGGGCGTCCGGCGCGTGGCCCAAGTCCAGCGCCGCCACGATGTCCTCGGCCTGCGGCCGTGCCGCACCAGGGATGCCCACCCGCAGCACGCCGAACAGTGGCAGCTCGCCCATGCCGCCCAGCAACGACTCGCCGAACACGAAGGCCGGGATGCCGGCATCCTCCAGCGCGTGCTTGACCAGGTGGGCGTCGAACAGGTTGTCGGCCTTGTACACGATGTGCATGCGGCAGCTCCGTGGGACAGGGTTCCAGCATACGCCCGGGGGCTGAATGGTGGTGGTGACGGCGCATGACCGTTCTGCCGGCCAGCGGCCGGCACTACCCATCCACTTTCCGGTAGCGCCGGCAGCGGGCCGGCGGAATGTGGATCGCCGTGCAGTTGGGTAGTGCCGGCCGCTGGCCGGCATCCCCACACCCTACCGGGCAGCCCTGCCCCGTACGCGTTAGACTGGCGATCTTTCTGCCTTTCTTTTCGCCGACTCATGTCCGAGCACACCCCCGCCAGCCCCGAGACCCCCGCCGACAGCCACGAAAAGCGCGATTTCATCCGCCAGATCGTGCGCGAGGACCTGGCCAGCGGAAAGCACCAGGCGATCAAGACCCGTTTCCCGCCGGAACCGAACGGCTACCTGCACATCGGCCATGCCAAGTCGATCTGCCTGAACTTCGGCATCGCCGGCGAGTTCAGCGGCGTGTGCAACCTGCGCTTCGATGACACCAACCCGGCCAAGGAAGACCCGGAATACGTGGCCGCGATCCAGGACGACGTGCGCTGGCTGGGCTTCAGCTGGAACGAACTGCGCCATGCTTCTGACTACTTCCAGACCTATTACCTGGCCGCCGAAAAGCTGATCGAACAGGGCAAGGCCTATGTCTGCGACCTGTCGGCCGAGGAAGTGCGCGCCTACCGCGGCACCCTGACCGAGCCGGGCCGCCCGTCGCCGTGGCGCGACCGCAGCGTCGAGGAAAACCTCGACCTGTTCCGCCGCATGCGCGCCGGTGAATTCCCGGATGGCGCGCGCACCCTGCGCGCCAAGATCGACATGGCCAGCGGCAACATCAACCTGCGCGATCCGGCGCTGTACCGCATCAAGCACGTCGAGCACCAGAACACCGGCAACGCGTGGCCGATCTACCCGATGTACGACTTCGCGCACGCGCTGGGCGACTCGATCGAGGGCATCACCCACTCGCTGTGCACGCTGGAATTCGAAGACCACCGCCCGCTGTACGACTGGTGCGTGGACAACGTCGATTTCGCCCATGACGACACGCTGACCCAGCCGCTGGTCGACGCCGGCCTGCCGCGCGAAGCCGCCAAGCCGCGCCAGATCGAGTTCTCGCGCCTGAACATCAATTACACGGTGATGAGCAAGCGCAAGCTGATGGCGCTGGTTACCGAGCAGCTGGTGGACGGCTGGGAAGACCCGCGCATGCCGACCCTGCAGGGCCTGCGTCGCCGTGGCTACACCCCGGCCGCGATGCGCCTGTTCGCCGAGCGCGTGGGCATCAGCAAGCAGAATTCGCTGATCGACTTCAGCGTGCTGGAAGGCGCGCTGCGCGAAGACCTGGACAGCGCCGCGCCGCGCCGCATGGCGGTGGTCGACCCGGTCAAGCTGGTGCTGACCAACCTGCCGGAAGGCCACGTAGAGCAGCTCACCTTCAGCAACCACCCGAAGGACGAGAGCTTCGGCAGCCGCGAAGTGCCGTTCGCACGCGAAGTGTGGATCGACCGCGAGGACTTCGCCGAAGTGCCGCCGAAGGGCTGGAAGCGCTTGGTCCCGGGTGGCGAAGTGCGCCTGCGCGGTGCCGGCATCATCCGCTGCGATGAAGTGATCAAGGATGCCGACGGCACCATCACCGAGCTGCGTGGCTGGCTGGATCCGGAATCGCGTCCGGGCATGGAAGGCGCCAACCGCAAGGTCAAGGGCACCATCCACTGGGTCAGCGCCGTACATGGCGTGCCGGCCGAGATCCGCCTGTACGACCGCCTGTTCTCGGTGCCGAACCCCGACGACGAATCGGAAGGCAAGACCTATCGTGATTACCTCAATCCGGAATCGCGCCGCACCGTCACCGGCTATGTCGAGCCGGCCGCGGCCAGCGCTGCCCCGGAGCAGTCGTTCCAGTTCGAACGCACCGGCTACTTCGTGGCCGACCGCCGCGACCACACCGAAGCCAAGCCGGTGTTCAACCGCAGCGTGACCCTGCGCGACACCTGGTCGGCCTGAGGACCTGCGCGGGCGCCAGCACGGCGCCCGCATGACTCCGACGATGATCACCGCCCTTTCCGTCCTGTTCTGGTTCATCTCGCAGCATCCGCTGCTGACGTTCTTTTCGGCGATGGTGCTGGCCGGGCTGGTCTCGTGGTGGCGGCGTTTTCCGGGCTACGCCATCGTGGTGTTCCCGCTGGCGATGCTCAACATCTTCCTCGGCCACTTCCTCAACGCCGCCTTCCTCAACGTGGTGGGCGAGCGTGGTGAAGCGGTGATCGTGAAGTCCGAGCGCACCAGTTCGACGATGAACGAGCAGTACATCTGGCGCTACGAAGGGGTGCTGCGCACCGCCGAGGGCCGCGACGTGGAGGTGGTGTTCCACACCAACACCGCCTCGCTGTGGCCGCTGGAGAACGCGATCCGCATCCCGGCGCCCGACCAGCCGTTCGTGGTCAAGTACACGCCGGGTTTCCCGCGCAACTTCGTCATCCTCACCAACGAATCCCCGCACGGCATCGCCCAGGCCCGTGCCAGCGCGCGCGAGCGGGTGGAAGTGGCGGCACGCAAGCTGCATTTCAGCCCCGGCAACGCCGATTTCCGCGCGGACTATCGCCGCGAGTTGGAAACCTGGCTGCGCGACCACGGCAACGATCCGCAGCAGCAGTCCGACGCGCAGCGATATCGCGCCGAACTTGACGCGCTCGACCGCTAGATCCCCAGGCCTTGCCTGGATGTTCCACCCCATCCACAGGCCTGACATGACCACGACCTCCACCGCCCTCCTCCCGCTGCTGCAGCAGGTCCTGCAGGAGGCCGGCATCGCCAGCCACGTCGACGGCGACGCGCTGCTGCTGGACAGCGGCCTGCACCTGACCCCGCATGCGATGGCCGCGCACGCGCGCGACAACGGCGGCTGGCAGACCTCCACCGTCATCGAGAGCCAGCATCCGGTGCTGTTCGCCGATGGCCTGTTCGAGTACCAGCACGCCAACGGTGCCGATGAGCAGGCATCGCTGCTGTCCGGCTTCCAGGCCTGGGTGCGGGTGGACCTGGCCACGCTGCAGACCGCGATCGGCGCCGAAGACGCGCAGGGCCTGCCGATGATGGGCCTGACCTATCCGGCCGGCGATGACGGCGAGGAACACCAGCGCACCGTAGTGCTGGGGCCGCTGGCGCACTACCGCGCACAGGAGGTGGATGCCTCCACCTGCAGCGAGGACGACCACGGTTCCTGCCCCTGCTGCCTGTTCACCCGCAGCATGGAGGCCTTCGATGAGCTGCTGAAAGCCCGCCAGTTCCTCGCCATCCGCCTGTTCGCCTCGCGCGATGCCGACGGCCTGTGCGAAGCCGACTGCCGGGTCAACGGCCACGACTTCGCCGCCGCCCTGCCCCTGCTGCGCGCCTACGCGGCCAGCTGGCCGCAGGCCGGGCTGGAGTTCCGCAAGCAGTACGTAGTGATCCGCACCGGCTCGCCGGGCTGACCCACCGCCACACCCGATACAGGCCGGTGCGGCTACACTGCGCGCCGGTTTCCCAAGCAACCGCACCTTCTTCCATCCCATTACGAGGCACCCCCGCGATGCTGTACGCGCAAGTCCACCTGACCCTTCCCGCCTGGATCCACGACCAGATCGACCTGGATCGTCGATATCCGGGCGATGAGGCCAAGGTCGCGCTGGCGATCGAGCTGTCGCGGCTGAACGTCGAGCACGCCAGTGGCGGCCCGTTCGGTGCAGTGGTGTTCGGCCCGGATGACAAGGTCATCGCCGCCGGCGTGAACCGGGTGATGCCGCACGCGACCTCGCTGGCGCACGCCGAGAACATGGCCTACATGCTGGCCCAGCAGCGCCTGCAGACCCCGCGCCTGAACGCAGTGCTGTCGCCGGTCACCCTGGCCACCAGTTCGCAGCCGTGCTGCCAGTGCTACGGCGCCACCGTGTGGGCCGGCATCGACCGCCTGCTGATCGGTGCCAACTCGGCCGACGTCGAAGAGCTGACCCCGTTCGATGAAGGCCCGCTGCCGGCCGACTGGGTGGGTGAACTCAACAAGCGCGGCATCGAAGTGGTGCAGGGCCTGAACCGCGACGCCGCGCGCAGCGTGCTGCGTGCCTATGGGGAAAGCGATGGCGCCCGTTACTGAGGCCGGCATCGGCCTGCTGTGCCTGTGCCGGCAGGGCTTCGAGCCCGAGCTGGCCGGCGAACTGCAGTTCCGCGCCGGTGAAGCCGGTTTCGCCGGTTATGCGCGCACCCAGCGCAATGATGGCTACGTGCTGTTCATGTGCGACGAAGCCGCCGCCCTGGCACCGCGCCTGCGCTGGCGCGAGCTGATCTTCGCGCGGCAGAAGCTGGTGGTGCTGGCCGAGCTGCCGCAGCTGGACCCAGCCGACCGCATCACCCCGATGCTGGAGGTGCTGGCCGATGCGCCGCGCTTCGGCGACCTGTGGGTGGAACATCCCGATTCGGACGCCGGCAAGCCGCTGTCCGGGCTGGCCCGTGCCTTCGGCAATGCGCTGCGCCCGGCGCTGCGCAAGGCCGGCAAGCTCACCGACAAGCCGAACGACCGTCTGCCGCGCCTGCACGTGGTGTTCGTCGACGGCACCCACGCCTTCGTCTGCGTAGCCGACCCGGCCGACAGCGCACCGTGGGCACTGGGCATTCCGCGCCTGAAGCTGCTGCCCGAAGCGCCGTCGCGTTCGGCACTGAAGCTGGACGAAGCCCTGCTGACCCTGCTGGCGCCGGAAGAACGCGAAGCGCTGGCCAGGCCCGGCATGCGCGCGGCTGACCTGGGTGCCGCACCCGGCGGCTGGACCTGGGTGCTGACCCGCCAGCACATGCACGTGCTGAGCATCGACAACGGCCCACTGCGCCAGCACGTGCTGGACACCGGCCTGGTCGAGCACCTGCGTGCCGATGGCTTCCACTGGCTCCCGGAACAGCCGCTGGACTGGATGGTCTGCGACATGGTCGAGCAGCCGCGGCGCGTGGCCGAACGCATGGCCACCTGGTTCCGCGAAGGCTGGTGCAGGCACGCGATCTTCAACCTGAAACTGCCGATGAAGAAGCGCTGGGACGAAACCCGCTTGTGCCTGGACCTGTTCCAGGAGCAGGCCTGCAAGCCGCTGGTGGTCCGCGCCAAGCAGCTCTATCACGATCGTGAAGAGATCACCGTGCTGGCGTCGCCGCTGCGCTGAGGCCGTCGTGCCCGCCGGGCGTGGCCCGGCGCTACCGAGGAATGGGACCATGCGATACCGCTCGATTCCGATACTGATCGCCCTGCTGGCAACTGCAACGGCCCTTGCACAGCAGCTGCCGTCCATGCCGGCGCAGGTCCAGCCGCTGGGCCCGACCGGCGGCGCCATCCGCCAGCAGCCACTGGGCGCCGGCCAGGTCACCGGCAGCGTCGAGATTGCACGGCCGGCCGGCGAGGCACAGGTGACCGTGCGTTCGCTGGAACCGAGCAGCGTGGTCGGCCAGTACCGCATCCACTTCGCCGCGCTGGATGTGAACGGTGATGGCTTCATCAGCCGCGAGGAAGCGCAGGCCAATCCGGCGCTGGCCGATGAGTTCAATGCGTTGGACGTGAAGCGTCGCGGCAAGCTGGATCGTGCCGACCTGGCTGGTTGGCTGGTTGATTGATCCACCGGCGCGATCTTCATCCACGCATGGCGTGGATCTACTGGATCAACGGCGGTAGCGGAGCCCGCTTCTGGTAGGTGCCAACCTTGGTTGGCACATCCATCAGGCATCCTGGGCCCAGATGAGGCGAGGGTATTTCCAGCCTTGTGCCAACCAAGGTTGGCACCTACCAGAGCGGCGTTGGCACCTGCCAGAGCGACCTGTATTCCGGTCAGACCCCGGCGGCGCGCTTCCAGAACGCCTGCACCAGCGGCGGCCATTTGCCGACGCAGCCCAGCGCGCGTCCACGGGCCAGGGTCAGGTGCATTTCGTCGTTGGAGAACAGGCGGTTGATCGCATCGAAACTGTAGGCGGCGATGTGGTTGTCGCTGCGCCGTTCGCGTGCCCAGCGCTGCAGGCGCTGCGGCGACAGCCGCGGCTGGCCGCGGCGTTCGGCCGACGGCGCCAGCCACTGCTGCAGGGCGGCGACATCGCGCAGGCCCAGGTTCACGCCCTGCCCGGCCAGCGGATGCACCACATGCGCAGCATCACCCAGCGCCAGCACGCGGCCAGCCACGTAGTGACGGGCCAGCTGGCGACGCAGCGGGAAGGCCGCACGCGGTGACGCCAATCGCAGTTCGCCCAGGCGCGCAGCGAAGGCACGGGTCAGTTCGCGGTTGAAGGCGTCCTCGTCCAGGGCCAGCACGCGAGCCGCTTCATCCTCGGGCAGGGTCCAGACGATCGAACTGCGACGCTCGGCCACCGGCAGCAGCGCCAGCGGCCCGGTCGGCAGGAAGCGCTGCCAGGCCGTGGCCTGGTTGGGAAGATCGCTGTCCACATAGGCCACCACGCCACGCTGGTGGTAGTCATGCTTTTCAACCTCGATCCCGGCCAGCTGGCGCAGGGTTGACTCGGCACCGTCGGCGGCCACCGCCAGTGCCGCTTCCAGGCGGCGCCCGTCATCCAGCCGCAGGCGCACGCCGTCTTCATCCTGTTCCAGCGCTTCCACCCGTGCTGGGCAGTGCAGCTGCACGCCCGCCGCCGGCAGCGCCGCCCACAGACGATCCTGCAGCAGGCCGTTCTCGACGATGTAGCCCAGCTCACGACGGCCGAAGCGATCGGCGTCGAACAGCAGATCCTCGCCACCGGCCGCATCCCACACCTGCATGCGCCGGTAAGGCCAGGCGCGGGCCTGCGCGATCGCCGGCCACACACCCAGGCGGTTCAACAGCTGCACGTTGTCAGCGGCGAAGGCGAACACGCGCAGGTCCGGCTGTGCGGCCTGCCACGGTGCCGGTTCGCGGCCTTCCACCAGCGCAACCGACAGGCCGGCATCGGCCAGCGCCAGCGCACACGCGGCACCGACCACGCCACCACCAACGATGGCCACATCAAGACGCGTGCGCCGGCTCATGCGGCTTCTCCGCGGCACAGGCGCGGCACGTCACCACGGAAGCCCATCGCACCACCGACCAGCATCGACTGCACCGACTCGCGCTGTGCGGCCACCAGGCCGAGGCTGCGCAGCGGCCGCATCAGCGGTGCCGGGTTGCTGGTCAATCGTGCCAGCCCACCGGAGAACGCCACCGTCTGCCGGCGATCTTCCTCGCGCCGCGCGACGTAGGCCTTCAGCAGCGCATCGCTGCCGGCATCCTCATGCGCATCCTCCAGCAGTTCGGCCAGGGTCAGCGCATCGCGAAGGCCCAGGTTGAAGCCCTGTGCGCCCAGCGGATGGATGGTCTGCGCGGCATTGCCGAGCAGCACCGTGCGCTCACCGGCCAGCGCGCGCGCCAGCACCTGGATGAGCGGGTAGGCGCTGCGCGGGCCGGACTCGAGCAGGCGGCCGGCACGCCAGCCGATCGCGCTCTGCAGGCGTTGCAGCCAGGCCGCATCGTCCAACGCCATCACCGCATCGGCCTGGTCGCGCGCTACCCCGTGCACGGTGCCGAAGTGACGATCGCCACGCGGCAGCAGGGCGGTTGGGCCGGTATCGGTGAAGCGTTCCCAGGCGGTGCCATCCGGCGCGCGCTGGCTGCGCACGCGGGCCACGAACAGGGTCTGCTGGAAATCATGGCGGTCGACTTCGATGCCCAGCGCGCCACGCACGCCGCTGGTGGTGCCATCGGCCCCCACCACCAACCGTGCCAGCAGCACGCGTTCGCCAGCCTCGTCAGCCACCCGTACCTGGCGGTAACCATCGACCACCTCACCCAGCCCCAGGAACCGCATCGGCCGGTAACGGCGCAGGCGCGGCAGTTCCTGCAGGCGCGCTTCCAGCGCCTGGCCGAAATCGCGCGCGACCACCACCTGGCCGAACCACGGCCGGTCGTAATCGGCCGCTTCGAGCTGCACACGGCCGAAATCGCCGGCACGACTGACATGGATGCGCCGGATCGGGCCCGGTGCCATCGCCAGCTTCTGCATCACCCCCAGCGCGGTCAGCGCATTGACGGTGGCAGCGGCGAAACTGAGATTGCGCTGGTCGAACACCGCAGGCAGCTCGCCGGCCGGGCTGGCCTCAAGCAGGCCCACGTCGCGGCCCAGCCGGTCCAGGGCGATGGCCAGGCTGGCACCGACCAGGCCACCACCGACAATCAGCACGTCATGTCGTTCACTCATGTGTTCATGATACGCGCTCGCCCCGACTGTACGCCGAACGGGCGGCACCTGCGCCAACCTGCGCGGCGGGCTAGAATGAAACCTGAATCCGCTCCGGGCCCCACCATGTCCGATACCGCCAACCGCGCCTTCGTCCTGTCCGTACTCGTACTGCTGCTGGCGGCGACCCGGGTCAATCACTTCGCGGCCATTCCGGATGCCTCCTGGGCCGTGTTCTTCATCGGTGGCTTCTACCTGGCGCGCTGGACGCGCTGGGCGTTCCCGCTGCTGATGGTGTTCGCGGTGCTGGTGGACTGGATCGTGATCCGCAGCAGCGGTCTGGATTTCTGGCAGCACTACTGCGTGTCGCCGGGCTACTGGCTGCTGCTGCCGGCCTACTTCTCTTTGTGGGCCGGCGGCATGCTGCTGGGCCGCAACTACCAGAGCGCGCGCTGGCCGGTACTGGCCAAGGGCGCACTGCTGCTGGTCGCTTCGGTGGCGGTCTGCCACCTGCTGGCACAGGGCGGTTTCTACTGGAGCAGCCGCAACGTGGCCGAGCCGACCCTGGCCGGCTGGGCACAGAACTACGCGCAGTGGTTCGGGCCCTACCTTCGCACCACGGCGATCTATGTGGCGCTGGCCGCCGCCCTGCAGCTGGCCGTGGAGCAGGTGCTGAAGCTCCAGCAGGCCCGCCGCGACATCCGCCACTGAGCCGCGCCATGGGTCATCGCCTCTCGCGCATCTACACCCGCACCGGCGACGACGGCAGTACCGGCCTTGGCGACGGCCAGCGCGTAGCCAAGGATGACGCCCGCGTGGCGTCCTACGGCACCGTCGACGAGGCCAATGCCGCGCTCGGCCTGCTGTTGGCCGCGCCCCTGCCCGAGGATGTGCGCGCGCTGGTGGTGCATCTGCAGCACCAGTTGTTCGACCTGGGCGCCGAGCTGTGCATTCCCGGCCATGCCGCGATCCACGCCGCCGACGTCTCGGCCCTGGAACAGCAGCTGGACCATTACAACGCCGACCTGCCGATGCTGAAGGAATTCATCCTGCCGGCCGGCGGCGAAGCCGCCGCGCGCTGCCATCTGGCCCGCACCATTGTCCGCCGCGCCGAGCGCGAAACGGTCACCCTGGCCCGCCACGAGGCTGTGCGCAGCGAGGCGCTGCAGTACCTCAACCGGCTGTCGGACCTGCTGTTCGTGCTGGCCCGGGTGCTGGCCCGAGCCGATGGCCACGGCGAAGCGCTGTGGCAGCCACAGCAGCGCCAGCGCTGAGTCGGCACGATGCTGGTCTATACCCACCCGTCCTGCCTGCTGCATGACCCCGGCCCCGGCCATCCGGAGTGCCCGCAGCGCCTGCAGTACGTACTCGACGCACTGCACGCCGCCTTCCCTGATCAGCTGGACTGGCGCGAGGCGCCGCCGGCCAAGTTCGGCGAACTGACCCGGGTCCACGACAGCGCCCTGCTCGACTTCGTGCTGCAGCCGCAGACCGCGCCGCTGCGCCAGCTGGACATGGACACCTGGACCTCGCCAGGTTCGGCCAGCGCCGCCGTGCACGCCGCCGGTGCCGGTGTGGCCGCGGTCGATGCGGTAATGCTGGGCGAGGACCCGCTGGCCTTCTGCGCGGTACGCCCGCCGGGCCACCACGCCACCAGCAGCACGGCGATGGGCTTCTGCCTGCTGAACAACATCGCCATCGCTGCCGCCTATGCCCGTGACCGCCATGGCCTGGAGCGGATCGCGGTGGTCGATTTCGACGTCCACCACGGCAATGGCACCCAGGACATCTTCCAGCACGATGCCCGGGTCTCCTACTACAGCACCCACCAGGCCGGGCTGTTCCCCAATTCCGGCCTGCGCCGCGACCGCGGTGCCGGCAACCTGATGAACATCCTGTTGCCACCGGGCAGCGGCGGCTTCCGCTTCCGCAACGTCTGGGCCGACGAGATGCTGCCAGCCATCGACGACTTCCGTCCGCAGCTGCTGCTGATCTCCGCCGGCTTCGACGCCCACCTGCGCGACCCGCAGGCCGATCTGATGCTGGAGACCGACGATTTCGCCTGGATCACCCGTGAACTGCATGCGCTGGCACGCCGTCACGCCGCCGGCCGGGTGGTCTCGATGCTGGAGGGCGGCTACGACCTGCAGGCCCTGGCCGAGTGCAGCATGGCCCATGTCCAGGCCCTGATCACCCCCTCTGCGGGTGCCTCCGCCGGATGAACCCGAACCGGCAGGCTCCGGCGCCCTTCATTGCCCCTATGCAAGGGATGGGGCAAGCTACCGTCCGTTTTCGCCCGAATCCGAACCGCGTGCGCCGAGCCCTCCGCCTGCTTCCCCTGCCTCTGAGCATCGCCATCAGCCTGCCGGCGATGGCCGATGATAAGCCGCTCAACTGGGGCCTGTGCCCGGCCACCGACGTCATTCCCGCGTTCACCGACGCCCCCACCCCGGTCCCGGCCCAGGACAAGGCTGCTGCCGCAGCCGCCCGCGAGAACCAGCCGACCGACATCGAAGGCGACCAGCTGCTGGGCACCACCACGGTGCCGCAGTACGAGGGCAACGTGGCGCTGCGCCGGGGTGACCAGTTCGTCGGTACCGACAAGCTCAGCTTCGACACCGAGACCGGCAACTACATCGCCGACGGCAATGTCCGCTACCAGGACGGGTCGATCCGGATGGTCGCCAAGCGCGCCGAAGGCAACCAGGAAAGCGACACCCACAAGATCTCCGACATCAAGTACCAGCTGGTATCGCGCCGGGGCAACGGTGATGCCGAGTCGGTCGACCTGCAGGGCGCGGTCGGCCAGATGCACCGCTCCACCTACACCACCTGCGACCCGTCGCAGCCGGTGTGGAAGCTGTCGGCGCCGCAGATCGAAGTGGACAACGACGAAGGCTTCGGCACGGCCCGCAACGCCGTGCTGCGGATCGGCAAGGTGCCGGTGCTGTGGGCGCCCTACTTCAAGTTCCCGATCGATGACCGCCGCAAGACCGGCCTGCTGTTCCCGCAGCTGGGCATGTCCGGGCGCAATGGCTTCGATTATGCGCAGCCGATCTATTTCAACCTGGCGCCGAACTACGACGATACCCTGACCCCGCGCTACATGAGCCGGCGCGGCCTGCTGCTCGACAACGAGTTCCGCTACCTCTACAACGGCGGCCGTGGCGAGGTGCTGACCAGCTACATGCCCAACGACAAGCTGCGCGACCGCGACCGCGGCCGGGTGATGTTCGACGGCTACCACAACGTGAACAGCCACTGGCAGGCCCGCGCCAACCTGGCCTGGGTGAGCGACGAACGCTATGTCGAGGACTTCGCCAACCGCCTGGTGGGGGTGACCGCCTCCAACCTGCAGAGCACCATCGGCCTGTACGGCACCGGCCAGAACTGGACGGCCGGCATCATGGCCGACCGCTGGCAGCTGACCGACTACACCCTCGACGAGCGCGCCCTGCCCTACAACCGCGAGCCACGCCTGTTCTTCAACTGGAACAAGCCGGTGCTGCCGTGGCTGGAAACCGGCATCTACACCGAAGCGGTGCGCTTCACGCATGACGACATCAACTTCAAGAATGCCGTCGGCGCCGGCGAGGATCTGCAGTACACCCGTAATGGAGTGCAGTGGACCGACGGCGTCGGTGTCAGCGGCGGTTCGCGACTGGACGTGAAGCCGTATGTGTCGTTCCCGATCAGTGGCGCAGCTTGGTATGTGACCCCTACCCTGGCCTACCGCTACACCGCCTATCAACTGGACCGTGGTCTAGTGGATGGGGTAAGGGGCATCCAGGCCCAGATCCTGCGCTCGCAGGGCATCGACCCGGCCACGGCCACTCCGGAACAGCTGCGCGGCAATACCTCGCCCAGCCGCAGCCTGCCGATCGGCAGCCTTGATGCCGGCCTGTTCTTCGATCGCGAGACGTCGATCGGAGGCAAGTCATTCCTGCAGACCCTGGAGCCGCGCCTGTTCTACCTGCGCACCCCCTACCGCAACCAGGACGAGCTGCCGATCTTCGACACCCGTGACTTCACCTTCAGCTGGGGCCAGCTGTTCCGCGACTCGCGCTATACCGGCGCCGACCGCCAGAACGATGCCAACCAGCTGACCCTGGCACTGGGCACCCGCTTCATCGACCAGACCACCGGCAAGGAACGCTTCTCGGCCGCGATCGGCCAGATCCAGTACTTCGACGAATCGCGGGTGAGCACCACGCCGGGCGGCGCGCCGGTGGAGAAGGGCAAGTCGGCGTGGATCGCCGACGGCAACTACATGATCAACGACCGCTGGACCCTGGGCGCCACCTACCAGTGGGACCCGAAGTACAAGCGCGAGGATCTGGCCAGCGTCCGCGCCCGTTATCTGATGCCCAACGATGGCGTGATCAACCTCAGCTACCGCTACCGCATCAATGCCGGCGCCCCGGCAACCGCCAACAAGCATGACCGGACCCTGCTGGAGCAGGCCGACCTGTCGTTCCTGTACCCGCTGAATGCGCGCTGGAGCCTGGTGGGCCGGTATTACTACTCGCTGCAGGACAAGGAACCGCTGGAGATCATCGCCGGCGTGCAGTGGGACAGCTGCTGCCTGGCCGTGCGTGCAGTGGCCCGCCGCTACGTGCGCAACCGCGAAGGCGACATGAACAATTCCATCCAGCTGGAGTTCGTCCTCAAGGGCCTCAGCTCCATCGGCCAGGACACGGACCGTACGCTGCGCCGTGCTATCCTCGGCTACAACCGCGACGACCTCTATCTCGTGCCGCCCAGCAACACCGGGGCGACCCGGGATGACTACGATCCGAATCAGATCCCATGACCAAGCGCTTCCCCGTTCTTCTCGCCTCCCTGCTGGCGGTGTCCAGCGTGTCCGCCCCCCTGCAGGTGCTCGCGCAGGAGGCGCAGCCGTTGGACCGCATCGCCGCCGTCGTCGACGAGGACGTGATCCTGCAGAGCGAGCTCCAGCGTGCGATCGCCAACATCAAGGCGCAGTACGCCGGCCGTGAAAACCAGCTGCCGCCGGAAGACGTACTCAGCCGCCAGGTGCTCGAGCGCCTGGTGCTGGTCAAGCTGCAGGTGGCCCGCGCACAGGGCAGCGGCATCCGCGTCAGCGACCAGGAGCTGAACCAGGCGATGAATGCCATCGCTCAGCAGAACGGCTCGAACCTGGATGCACTGCGCCAGCGCCTGGCCCACGACGGCATCGACTTCAACGATTTCCGCGCTTCAGTGCGCGATGAAATCACCGTGCAGCGCCTGCGCCAGAGCTTCGCGCAGAGCCGCATCAGCGTCAGCGAGGGCGAAGTCGACGCCGCCCTGAAGCAGCAGGCCACGGTTGGCAACCAGTACCACCTGGCGCACATCCTGATCGCCCTGCCCGACGGCTCCAACGCCGACCAGATCGCCACCGGCCAGAAGAAGGCCGAAGGCGTGAAGGCCCTGCTGGACAAGGGTGAGCTGGACTTCAACGCCGCCGCCGTGCGTTATTCGGACAGCCCCAACGCGCTGGAAGGCGGCGACCTGGGCTGGCGCAGCCTGGACGAAATCCCGCAGGCCTTCGCGCAGATGATGGAAAAGATGAAGCCCGGCGAAGTGGTCGGCCCGATCCGCGGCCCCAGCGGCTTCCAGCTGCTGAAGCTGGTGGAAGTGCGTGATGCCAGCGCCGCCAGCGGTGGCGAGCACACGGTCACCGAGTACCACGGCCGCCACATCCTGGTGCGCGTGGACGATCACCAGACCGACGCTGCCGCCAAGGCCAAGATCGATACCCTGCGTGCCCGCATCGCCGGTGGCGCGGACTTCGAGACCGTGGCCAAGGAGTCCTCCGAGGACAACAACAGCAAGGGCCAGGGCGGCGATCTGGGCTGGTTCCCGGCCGACGCGTTCGGTCCGGCGTTCGGCCAGCAGGTGTCCGGCATCCAGGACGGTGGCGTCAGCCAGCCGTTCCGCACCGATGCCGGCTGGCACATCGTGCAGCGCGTGGGCACCCGCCAGACCGACGTGACCACTGACAACCAGCGTGCCCAGGTCCGCGAGACCATCGGCCGCCGCAAGCTGGAAGACGAGTACAACCGCTTCCTGCAGGAACTGCGTGGCGAAGCCTACGTCAGCTTCCGCAGCGGCGACCGCGCGGAAAACACCGCCACGCCGCCGCAGTCCTGACCGATGCGCCCCGAGCTCGCTCTGGTACCGGGCGAGCCCGCCGGGATCGGCCCGGAGCTGTGTGTCCGCCTCGTCCAGCAGCCGCGTGAAGATTGCCGGCTGCTGGCCTTCGCCGACCCGGATACCCTGCGCGGGGGGGGGGGGGGGGGG
>NZ_JAXAXM020000018.1:0-33021 GCF_047500745.2 Stenotrophomonas sp. FR024 | reverse complement strand
GGCGCGGGGCCGCGGCCGCGCTGAACCTGCCCCTGCAGCTGTTGCCCGAGGACGCCGAAGCACGCGTCCCCGGCGATCTGCGTGTGCGCGTGGTAGCCAATACCGTGCCCAGCCACTTCGGCCAGGCCAATCCGGCCAACGCCGGCGCCGTCATCGGCGCCCTGCTCGGTGCCGGCCAGGCGTGCCTGTCCGGCGAACTGCACGGCGTAGTCACCGGCCCGGTGCACAAGGCGGTCATCAACGAAGGCGGCATCGCCTACAGCGGCACCACCGAACTGCTGGCCGACCAGGCCGGGGTGAAGGTGGTGATGATGCTGGCCAACCACATCGTGCGCGTGGCCCTGGCCACCACCCACCTGCCACTGCGCGAGGTGGCCGACGCGATCACCGCGCCCGGCCTGGAACACACCCTGCGCACCGTGCACGCTGCGCTGCGCCGCGAATTCGGCCTGCCCGCGCCACGCATCGCCGTGCTCGGCCTGAACCCGCATGCCGGTGAAGACGGTCATCTGGGCCGCGAGGAACTGGACCTGGTCATCCCGCTGCTGCAGCGCCTGCGCGCGGAGGGCATGGACCTGATCGGGCCGCTGCCGGCCGATACCGCCTTCCTGCCGGCCAAGCTGGCAGGCTTCGACAGCGTGCTGGCGATGTACCACGACCAGGGCCTGCCGGTGCTGAAGTATTCGGGCTTCGAGCAGGCGGTGAACCTGACCCTGGGCCTGCCCTACCCGCGCGTGGCGGTGGACCATGGCACCGCGCTGGACCTTGCCGGCCTCGGCATTGCCGATCCTTCCAGCCTGCAGGCGGCAACGACGTTGTGTGCGCAGCTTGCGCGGCAACGTACACTGAGCGCATGAATTCCCCGCATTCCCCCTCCGGCCCGGTGTTCACCGCCCCGGCCAAGAAGCAGCTTGGCCAGCATTTCCTGGCCGACCGCCACTACATCGACAAGATCGTGATGGCGGTCAACCCGAAAGACGGTGACCGCCTGGTCGAGATCGGCCCGGGCCAGGGCGCGATCACCCTGCCGCTGCTGCGCGTGCATCCGAAACTGACGGTGATCGAGTTCGACCGCGACCTGATCGCGCCACTGACCGCCGCCGCCGAGCCGCTGGGCGAGCTGACCATCGTCCACCGCGACGTGCTGCGCGTGGACTTCACCGAGCTGGCTGCCGGCCAGTCGATCCGCCTGGTCGGCAACCTGCCCTACAACATCTCCTCGCCGATCCTGTTCCATGCACTGGAACATGCGGCGGTGATCCGCGACATGCACTTCATGCTGCAGAAGGAAGTGGTCGACCGCATGGCCGCCGGCCCCGGCAGCAAGGTGTACGGCCGGCTCAGCGTGATGCTGCAGGCCTACTGCCAGGTGACCTCGCTGTTCGTGGTGCCGCCGGGCGCGTTCCGGCCGCCGCCGAAGGTCGATTCGGCCGTGGTGCGGCTGGTGCCGCGTGACCCGGCCACGATCAACATCCACGACCACAAGCGTTTCGCCGAGGTGGTCAAGGCCGCCTTCGGGCAGCGCCGCAAGACCCTGCGCAACGCCCTGAACAACGTGGTGTCCGCCGAACAGTTCGTTGCCGCCGGCGTGCGTCCCGATGCCCGCGCCGAACAGCTGGACGTGGCCGAATTCATCGCTTTGGCCAATGCCTCCTGATTACACTGCCGGTATGGAAGACGCTGACGTTTATGCCATCTCCGTCGAAGTCGCACCGCGCTTCCTCGACGATCAATCCGCGCCGGAAGACGGGCGCTATGCGTTCGCCTACACGATCCGCATCCACAACCAGGGGCGTGTTGCCGCGCGCCTGGTCGCACGCCACTGGCGCATCACCGATGCCAACGGCCGCGTCGAGCACGTCGATGGTGACGGGGTGATCGGCGAGCAGCCGCGCCTGCGTCCCGGTGAAGACTTCCATTACACGTCCGGTGTCATGCTGGGGACCGATCACGGGACCATGCAGGGCCACTACGACATGGTCGCCGACGACGGCACCGAATTTGCCGCGCCGGTCGCACCTTTCGTGCTGGCCATCCCGCGTACCCTGCACTGACACGGAGGCCGAACGATGAGTGTGTGGGCGATCGGCGACCTGCAGGGCTGCTATGACGTCACCCAGCGACTGCTGGAGAAGATCCGTTTCGACCCGGCGCAGGACACCCTGTGGTTCTGCGGCGACCTGGTCAACCGCGGTGGCCAGTCACTGGAAACGCTGCGGCTGGTGCATTCGCTGCGCGAGCACAGCGTGGTGGTGCTGGGCAACCATGACCTTTCGCTGCTGGCCGTCGGTGCGCGCACCGAAGAGGAACAGCGCAAGGTCAACCCGGACCTGCTGCGCATCGTGCAGGCCGAGGACCGCGACGAACTGCTGGACTGGCTGCGCCTGCAGAAGCTGGTGCACGTGGACCGCGAGCTGGGCTGGATGATGGTGCACGCCGGCCTGGCGCCGAAGTGGACCACGCAGATGGCCGAGAAGCATGCGGCCGAAGTCGAGGTGCAGCTGCACGGCGCCGGCTACCGCAAGCTGTTCCGCAACATGTACGGCGACAAGCCGAGCTGGGCACCGAACCTGTCCGGCTACGACCGCTCGCGCGCGATCATCAACGTGCTCACCCGCATGCGCTACTGCACCCCGCGCGGGCGCATCGGCATCGAGGACAAGGGCACGCCGGGCACCCAGGAACAGGGGCTGTATCCCTGGTTCGAAGTGCCGGGCCGGGTCGAGCGTGACCTCAAGGTGGTCTGCGGCCACTGGTCGGCGCTGGGCCTGACCATCACCCAGGGCGTGCACGCCATCGACACCGGCGCGGTCTGGGGCGGCAAGCTGACCGCGATCCAGCTCGATACCGATGAACTGCGCGTGGTGCAGGTGCCAGGCCGCGATGTACCGGCACCCGTGCCCAACGCCCGCCCGCCAGCGCGCCCGGCGCGCGAGCGCCCGGCTGCACCGGCGCAGGGCAAGGAACAGGGCGGCGGCAATGCTCCGGCCGCCAACCCGGGCAACCGCGGCCCGCGCCGTCGTCGTCGCCGTGGTGGTGGTGGTGGCTCCGGCGGTCCCAACAACAACAGCACCCCGCCGCAGGCATGACGCGGCACGGCTGGGCACCATGGACGGTGCTGCTGCTGACGCTGGCCCTGGCCAGCGGCTGCCAGCCCGGCTCGCCGACTGCTCCCACGGCTGCGGACAGCGCTGAACGCACACCGACGCCACCACAGGCGCCTTCGCCGCCACTGGTGGCTGCGGCGCGCGCGCAGATCGGCGTCACCACCCGCTACGACCCTGCCTATCAAGTGCTGGCCTATCCCGGCGGCGACGTGCCACTGGATCGCGGCGTGTGCACCGATGTGGTGGTGCGCGCCCTGCGCAGCCAGGGCCTGGACCTGCAGGCACGCGTGCATGAAGACATGCGCGGCAACTTCAGTGCCTATCCGGCGATCTGGGGCCTGTCACGGCCGGACCGCAACATCGATCATCGTCGTGTACCGAACCTGATGCGCTGGTTCGAACGGCAGGGCTGGCAGCAACCGATCACCGCCCTCGCCACCGACTATGCGGCCGGTGACATCGTTGCCTGGAAGCTCAACGGCAACGGCCTGCTGCACGTGGGCATCGTCTCCGACCGGCAGCTGGCCGATGGCACGCCGCTGGTGCTGCACAACATCGCGCGCGGCACCCGCGAAGAGAACCTGCTGTTCCGGCACGCCATCATCGGGCATTACCGGATGCCGTAGGCAATCCTGTAGAGCCGAGCCATGCTCGGCTACGGGATGTGTCCGGCAACAGCAGCCGAGCATGGCTCGGCTCTACAGATGGGCGGCGGTCAACGGCGCACGTAGTGCACGAAGCGGAACGCGTACGCGTGACGTTCGTCGGCCGGATGCGGCTCGCTGCTCACTTCCCGCCAGTCCTGCACGTCCACTTCGGGGAAATGGGTATCGGCGGGGACTTCGGCATCCACCCAGGTCAGGTACAGGTCACTGACCTGGTCCAGCAGCTGGTGGAAGATCTCGCCGCCGCCGATGATGCATAGCTCGCTGGCGCCCTCGCCTTCGGCAATCGCCTTCGCCTCGTCCAGCGACGCCACCGCGCGCATGCCCTCGAACGGCACCTGGCCGCTGCGGGTCAGCACTAGGTTGGTCCGCCCCGGCAGCACGCGGCCGATCGACTCGGCCGTCTTGCGCCCCATCAGGATCGGCTTGCCCAGGGTGAGCGCCTTGAAGTGCTTGAAATCATCCGGCAGGTGCCAGGGCATGGCATTGCCCTGGCCGATGCCACGGTTGCGGTCCAGTGCCACAATCATCGAGAGCTTCATTGCTGCCACCTCCTCAGCTGGCGTCGATCTGCAGGCGTTCGCAGGCAGCGTTCGCGGCACTGGCAGCCTGCAACGCCGCAGCCAGCGCAGGGTTGGACGTGGACCGCTCATCCAGGCCACCGAGGATCTTCTGCTTCTGCGCCTTTTCGATATCCTTCAGGCCCGGTCCTGACAGGATGTCTGCCGACAGCGCAGCGGTGTCGGTGCTGGCACGACGTGCCAGAAATGCCTTCAACTGGTCGCTGGAATAGACGTTGGCCAGCTGCTGCTCGAGCGTGCGCTGATAGACCGGATCCTCGATACCGGCCTTCAGATGCTCGGTCATCGCCGTGTACATCCCGGTTACCGCCTCATGCATCTGCGCCCGGCACCCTTCCGGAACATCCTGGGGCATCATCGTGCTGCCGTTGAATGCCCCGGCGAACGCCTGCACTTCCTCGCGCATGTGCTTGTGCACGATCTGCTCGTTGACCTGCCTGGCCAACGACAGCGCATCGGCCGGTCCGGCCTGCACCATGGCCAGCGGCAGCATGCCGCACAGCGCCAGCAGGCCGCTGGAAATCAGGCGGGTACTCATACCGCCACCGGCGCCTTGATGACCGGGTGCGGATCGTAGCCGTCGATGCGGATGTCGTCGAACTGGAAGCCGAACAGGTCGGTCACCTCCGGGTTCAACCACAGCGTCGGCAGCGCGCGCGGTTCACGCGACAGCTGCTCGCGCGCCTGCTCGAAGTGGTTCGAATACAGGTGCGCATCGCCCAACGTGTGCACGAAGTCACCCACGCCCAGGCCGGTGGCCTGCGCCACCATGTGGGTCAGCAACGCGTAGCTGGCAATGTTGAACGGCACGCCGAGGAAGATGTCGCCGCTGCGCTGGTACAGCTGGCAGCTGAGCTTGCCGTCCACCACGTAGAACTGGAACAGGTTGTGGCACGGCATCAGCGCCATCTGCGAGAGCTCGCCCACGTTCCAGGCGCTGACCACCAGCCGGCGCGAGTCGGGGTTGCGCTTGATCTCGTCCACCAGCCATTGCATCTGGTCGATCTCACCGCCATCGGCGGTAGCCCAGCTACGCCACTGCTTGCCGTAGACCGGGCCGAGGTCGCCGTTCTCGTCGGCCCACTCGTCCCAGATCCGCACCTGGTTGTCCTTCAGGTAGCCGATGTTGGTGTCGCCCTTCAGGAACCACAGCAGCTCGTGGATGATCGAGCGCAGGTGCAGTTTCTTGGTGGTGACCAGCGGGAAGCCTTCGTTGAGGTCGAAGCGCATCTGCCAGCCGAACACGCTGCGGGTGCCGGTGCCGGTGCGATCGCTCTTCTCGGCGCCGTGTTCGAGCACGTGCGAGAGCAGGTCCAGGTAAGCCTTCATGCCTTGCCCTCGGCAGCTACCAGCGGCTGCGGCTGCAGTACCGGCGCGCGGCGCGACATCACCAGCAGCACCAGGCCGAAGGCGATCAGCGGCAGGCTGAGGATCTGGCCACGGGTCAGCCAGTCGAAGGCCACGTAGACGCCGTTGTCGGGCATGCGCACAAACTCCACCGCGAAGCGGAACAGGCCGTACATCAGCGCGAACAGGCCACCGACCAGGTAGCGATGACGCGGCTTGGCCGACACCGTCCACAGCACCACGAACATCACCAGCCCTTCCAGCAACGCTTCATATAGCTGGGAGGGATGGCGTGCGAACTGATTCAGCGCGCCGGTGGCGAACTGCGCCTGCAGCGTCGCATGGTCCAGCTGGTTCAGCGGGGCCGGCAAGCCGGACGGGAACACCACGCCCCAGCTACCGTCGGTGTACTTGCCCCACAGCTCGGCACCGATGAAATTGCCGATACGGCCGAAGCCCAGGCCCAGCGGCACCAGCGGCGCCATGAAGTCCATGGTGTCGAAGAAGTGCAGCTTGTGCTTGCGCGACCACCACCAGCAGGCGGCAATCACGCCCAGCAGGCCGCCGTGGAAACTCATGCCGCCATCCCACACCTTGAACAGCAGCAGCGGGTTGTGCAGGAAATCGCCCAGCGCGTAGAACAGCATGTAGCCGATGCGCCCGCCCAGCACCACGCCGAGCATGGCGTAGAACAGCAGGTCGGAGAAGCCGTTGGCATCGACACCCGGCAGGCGCCCGTCAGCGATGCGCTTGCGGCCCAGCAGCCAGGCCGCAGTGAAGCCGAGCAGGTACATGATGCCGTACCAGTGCACCTTGATCGGCCCCAGCGAGAGGGCGATGGGGTCGATGTCGTGGAAATAGATCATGGAAGGTGCCTTGCGGTTGAACGCCTATTCTCGGGCCAGTGCCGCCCCGGCTCAACCAAGGAACTGGGGCGAGTTCGGCAACGCGTCATCGTTCGACCGCGTCGAGGCCGGAAAGTGCCCTTCGATCAGGCTGGAGACCTCGTCGATGGCATCCTGCAGCGCTTCCACCGGATGGGAACCACGCAGGCCCTCGCGCAGGTGGGTGCAGACCCGCTGCCACTGCGCCGGACTGACCCGGCCCTGCAGACCCCGGTCGGCGACGATCTCGATGGCGTGGTCAGCCAGCAGCAGGTAGATCAGTACACCGTTGTTGTGGGTGGTATCCCAGGTGCGCAGGCGGGCAAAGGCATGCTCGGCGGCCTGGCGCGGGGTCACCCTGTGCCACAGCGCCCCCAGCGGCAGGTCCGCTTCCACCGCGAACATCACCTGCCCACCGTGGCGCTGCTCACCGGCCGCGATGGCCTCGGTGATCGCCTGCAATGTGGCGGGCGGGAACGCGCGCCGTACCGACGGCGAAAACACGTGCCGACATAGACGTTGGATCATCACCAGCCCCCCGAAGCACCGCCACCACCGGAGCGGCCACCACCGCCACCCCAGCCGCCACCACCACCAAATCCACCGCCCCCACCGAAGCCGCCTCCGCCGCCCCAGCTGCCACCGCCCCAGCCGCCGCCACCGGCAAAGCGGCCCGGATGGCCGGAGAGCATGGCCACGATCAGCCCTACGACGCCTGCCAGGCCACTGGCCAGCAGCGTGGACGTGAACAGGAACGCCGCCAGCGCCGCACCGGCACCGCCGAGCAGGCCGCGCAGCGGGCGCGGCACGCGCGAGAACACGCCGCGCAGGATGCTGCCGGCGAACACACCGATGAACAGCGCTAGGAACCAGGTATCGCCACCACTGCTGGGCTCACGCCCGCGATGGCCGCTGACCGGTGCCGGCAGCGTTTCGCCGTCGATCAGCTTGACCAGCACCGCCGTGGCGTCGGTGATGCCACCGGCGTAGTCGCCGCTGCGGAAGCGCGGCACCAGGTATTCCTGGATGACCCGGTTGGCGATGGCATCGGGAATGGCGCCTTCCAGACCGTAGCCCGGCTCGATGCGCACGCGCCGGTCGTCCTTGGCCACCACCAGCAGCACCCCGTCATCCACGCCCTTGCGGCCGATCTGCCACTGGTCGAAGACCCGCGTGGTGTACTGCGCGATGTCCTCCGGCTGGGTGCTGGGCACCACCAGCACCTGCAGCTGGCTGCCCTTGCGCTGCTGCAGGTCAGCCGCCTGCTGCACCAGTGCCTGTTTCTGCGTGGTGTCCAGCGTGCCGGTGGTATCGACCACCGGCGAATCCAGCGCCGGAATCGGCGCCAGCTGCTGCGCCTGCGACGCCAGCGGCAGCCACAGCAGCAGGGCCAGCAGCGCAGTGGCCAGGCGCATGGGTCAGTGACCCGGCTGCGGTGCCGGCTGCTGCTGCGGCGCGTTGCCGAAATCGACCGCCGGCGCGTTGGAGATCTGCGCTTCGTTGTCCACCGTGAAGTTCGGCTTGGTCTTGTAACCGAAGATCTTGGCGGTGATCACCTGCGGGAACGAGCGGATGTAGGTGTTGTAGTCCTGCACCTGCTGGATGTAGCGGCCGCGGGCGACGGTGACCCGGTTCTCGGTACCTTCCAGCTGCGCCTGCAGGTCGCGGAAGTTCTGGTTGGACTTCAGTTCCGGATAGTTCTCGGTGACCACCAGCAGCCGCGACAGCGCGCTGCCAAGTTCGCCCTGGGCCTGCTGGAACTGCTTGAGCGAGGCTTCGTCGTCGGCGTTGACGTTGATCTGGCCGACGCGCGAACGGGCGTTGGTGACTTCGGTCAGCACGCGCTCTTCCTGGCTGGCGAAGCCCTTCACGGTCTGCACCAGGTTGGGCACCAGGTCGGCGCGGCGCTTGTACTGGTTGATGACCTCCGACCAGCTGGCCTTGACCGCTTCATCCTTCTGCTGGATGGCGTTGTAGCCGCAGCCGGAGAGCAGGGAGGCCAACAGCATCAGGGGCAGGACACGGGTGAACAGGCGCATGGCGGAGGTTCCGGGTGGGCTTGGCGCCGAGCATGCCATGGTTCGGGTGAAAGACCGGCCATCGGGCGCCGCCCCCTCCGCGGTGGTTGGCGGGCTCTCTGTGGTTGGCCGGGAGGGTGGGTTGGCTGGGGGGCGCTGCAAGTACGTCCATGTAAGCTCGATCGCCGCATCCATGCGGCTCACGCCCCCAGCCAACCCACCCTCCCGACCAGGGACAATTTCCTGCCACCGCGGGAAAGATCAGAAAAAAGCAAAAGCAAAAGCAAAAGCCGGTTCTTCAGGCATTCGTGTCGACCAAGGTCGACACCTGCCAAAGCAGAACGACGTTCCGACAGACCGCGGGAATCTGTCGAAGGCGGGGTGGGTCCGGTTGAGGGGGCGTGAGCCGCATGGATGCGGCGACCGAGCTTACATGGACGTACTTGCAGCGTCCCCCTCAACCGGACCCACCCCGCCAACCCACGGAATGCAGGCTTTTGCCGTTGACGTTGACGTTGATTCGGCGGGTGCAGGGCTGCAAGCCCTGCCGGAATCCAACACTCCTCAGCAAGCCTCGGCCACCGCAGTGCGCGGACGCCCCAGCCATGCCAGCAGCAACCCCGAGGCCGCCAGCAGGCCACCGGCCACCGGAATCGCGGCGTAGCCCAGGCCCGAACTGATCACCGCACCGCCCAGCGCCGCACCCACGGCATTGCCCAGGTTGAACGCACCGACGTTGATCGACGACGCCAGTCCCGGCGCCTCGCTGGCCGCCTGCATCACTCGGATCTGCAACGGCGGCACGATGGCGAAAGTCGCCGCGCCGAACAGCAGCACGCCCAGCGCCGCCGTGGCGTGATTCATGAAGGCCAGCGGCAGCACGAACATCAACACGGCCAGGACCGCCAGCAGGATGCGGGTGGCGCCATCCAGCGACCAGTCGGCCATGCGCCCGCCGATGCCGTTGCCGAAGGTGAAGCCGATGCCGATCAGCGCCAGCGACATCGCGATGAAGGCGTTGGAGGCACCGGTCAGCTCGGTCAGCACCGGCGCCACGTAGGTGTAGAGGGTGAACATCGCGCCGGCGCCAAGCACGGTGGTAGCCATCGCCAGCAGCACCTGCGGCTGCAGGATCGCTCTCAGTTCGCGGCGCACGTCCGGGCGCGGCCCCGGCGCGGATGCCGGCAGTGCGAGGCCGAGCGCGGTGATCGCGACCAGGCCCAGCACCGCAGTACCGGCGAAGGACAGGCGCCAGCCGAGCTGCTGGCCCACCCAGGTGGCCAACGGCACACCGCCGATGTTGGCGATGGTCAGGCCCATGAACATGGTGGCCACGGCGGCAGCCTGCTTGTCCTTCGGCACCAGGCTGGCGGCAACCACCGCACCGATGCCGAAGAAGGCACCGTGATTGAGGCTGGTGACCAGACGCGACAGCAACAGCAGGCCGTAGTTCGGGGCCAGTGCCGAGAGCAGGTTGCCGACCACGAAGATCGACATCAGCAGCATCAGCGCGGTGCGCTTGCCAAACCGTCCCATCAGCAGGGTCATCACCGGCGCGCCCAGCATCACGCCCACGGCATAGGCGGTGATCAGCATGCCGGCGGTTGGAATGTTCACGCCGACGCCGTCGGCAATGACAGGCAGCAGGCCCATCGGCGCGAATTCAGTGGTGCCGATGGCGAAGGCGCCGACGGCAAGGGCCAACAAGGCGGCTCTGGAGTTCATGGGGTCATCCTGCGTGGGGCAGGTCCTGGAAAAGAGCGCGTAGCCTGCGCGCTTTGTCGGCCCGGATTAAGCCTCGCCCCGGGAAAACACTGTTGACCCCAATTCACAGCTGGCGGGAACCTCCCCGCCGGGCATGGCCCGGCGAGCCCAATGGGTCCCATAACGCAGAACCCCCGGCGCTGGCCGGGGGTTCTGGGACACACATTTGCCTGTGATCTGCTTACCAGTCGCCAGCACCCGGCACGTGGTGATCGCGTGCGCGGCGGCGCATCAGCAGGTTCAGCCATTCCACCAGCACCGAGAAACCCATGGCCGCATAGATGTAGGGCTTGGGCACGTGCACGTCCAGGCCATCCAGGATCAGCACCGCACCGATCAGCAGGATGAAGGCCAGTGCCAGCATCTTCACGGTCGGGTTTGCGTCGATGAAGCGGCCCAGCGGGTTGGCGGCCAGCAGCATCACCAGCACCGACAGCAGGATGGCGGCGACCATCACCGGGATGTGATCGGCGATGCCGACGGCGGTGATCACCGAGTCCAGCGAGAACACGATGTCGATGATGGCGATCTGCAGGATGACCATGCCGAATACACCCGAGGCCTTGCTGGTGGCCGGGTTCTCGTCTTCGCCACCGGTGATCAGCTCCTTGATCTCCATGTAGCCCTTGATGATCAGGAACAGGCCACCGACGATCAGCACCAGGTCGCGGATGGAGATGCCCATACCAGCCACGGTGAACAGGTTGGCGGACATGTGCGCCAGATAGGCCAGCGACACCAGCAGGGCGATGCGGGTGATGCAGGCCACGGCGATGCCGAGCTTGCGCGCGAACGGGCGACGCTCTTCCGGCAGCTTGCTGACCGCGATGGAAATGAACACCAGGTTGTCGATGCCGAGCACGATTTCCAGTGCGCTCAGGGTGAACAGGGTCACCCAGGCATTGGGGTCGGCGAGGAACTCAAAGGACATGGAAACTCTTCAGGGCAGTGGGGGAATGGGGATCAGCCGTAATTGCCGGCCATTGCATGCGGGACCACGACCAGCGCCCAGCACAGAAGCACGTTCATCATCAGCACGAACACTGCCGCCGAACCCATGTCCTTGGCGCGGCCGGCCAGCTCGTGGATCTCGCTGCCGTAACGTTCGATCACCGCCTCGATGGCCGAGTTGGCCAGTTCCATCGCCAGCACCAGCAGCATCGAGCCGATCAGCAGCGCACGCTCGACCGGGGTCTGGCCCAACCAGACCGCGACCGGGGTCAGCAGGATCAGCAGGTAGACCTCCAGCCGGAACGAGGACTCATGCAGCCAGGCGGCGCGCAGGCCCTGCCAGGACCAGCGCGCGGCCTGGAAGATGCGGCGCGGGCCGCGGGGCAGATGGCCGAACTGATCAGCCACGGGTGGAACATCCAGCAACAGGGGCGCGGCGCAGCGACCGCTCAGACGCACGGCAGGGAATCATGGGTGCACAGGGATAGGCAGATGGCCGCCATTTTGCCACAAGGCCGCCAGCCGCATCCCGGCACCGGCCCGGTGAATGGACTGCCAGGGGCAAGCCCCGGCCCGCCCCAGCTTCTATGATGGCTTTCCCCTTCCCTGCTGGAGCGCCTGATGTCCCGTCGCCGTACCTGCCTGCTGATGCTGGGCCTGCTGACCGCCGCCCCCCTGGCCCAGGCGCTGAGCCCGGCCAAGCCGCCGCGCGTGCCCGAGCAGGTCTCCAACGTGGCCTGGGCCGGCGACATGGCCCACTTCGCCAGCGCCGACCAGGCCAGCCCGCCGCCGCGTGGTGGCATCGAGTTCATCGGCAGCTCCTCGATTCGCTTCTGGGAGAGCCTGGCCACCGACTTCCCCGGCCAGCCGGTGTTCAACCGCGGCTTCGGCGGCTCGGAAGTCCGCGACAGCACCTGGTACGCCGGCCGCATCGTGGTGCCGTATGCGCCATGCAAGGTGTTCTTCTACGCCGGCGACAACGACCTCAACAGCGGCCGCAGCGCCGTGCAGGTGCGCGACGATGTGGTTGCCTTCGTGCAGCGCGTGCATCGCGACCTGCCGAAGACGAAGGTGGAGTACCTGTCGATCAAGCCAAGCCCGTCGCGCGCGCACCTGCTGCCGGCGATCAACGAGGCCAACACGCTGATCAAGGCCGCGCTGGCCAAGCTGCCCAATACCGGCTTCACCGACGTCTACACGCCGATGCTGGGCGCCGACGGCCAGCCGGATGCGTCGCTGTTCCGCGAGGACATGCTGCACATGACCCCGGCCGGCTATGCGATCTGGACCAAGGCGCTGGCGCCGAAGGTGAAGTGCAACTGAGCAACCCCATCCACGCATGGCGTGGATCTACTGCGGATCGCGGGAAACTGTCGAAGGCGGGGCGGTGTGGGTTTGCAGGACCGTTGGCGCCATGGATGGCGCCATCGAGCCCCCATGGACGGGTTTACGGCGTGTCCTGCAAACCCACACCGCCCCGCCATTTCACGGAATGCCCGCTTTTGATGTTGATGTCGCCTCGGCGGGTGCCGGGCGCAGCCCGGCAAAAGCCCTCTACCGGAAGATCACCGTGGCCTCGGTGCCCTGACCCGGCTCGCTGGCCAGGCTGACCTTCCAGCCAAAGCGATCGCACAGCCGGCGCACGATCGACAGGCCCAGGCCGGTGCCCTGCGGGCGGCTCGGCTCGGCGCGGTAGAACGGCTCGAAGGCCCGCGACAGTGCGTCGGCCGACATGCCGATACCGGTATCGCGCACCACAACCCGATCGTTGTGCACATGCACGTCGATGCGCCCCTCATCGGTGTAACTGCACGCGTTGCGCACCAGGTTGCTGACCACCACCTGCAGCACCCGCGGCGGCGCATGCAGCTGCACCGGGCCATCGCTGTGCAGATGCACCGACACCGGGCGCGTACCCAGCAGTTCGTTGGCGTTGTCCACTTCGTAGCGGACGATGTCATTGACGTCGAACAGCTCGACCTGGGGTTCGACGTCGGCCTCGCGGGCCAGGATCAGGAAGGCATCGATCACCGCCTCCATGTCACGGCCGGCACGCTGGATGCGCTGCAGGCTGCGGCGCAGGCGCGGCTCCAGGCTGTCATCGCCCAGCGCCATGTCGCTGGCCACGCGGATGACGGTCAGCGGTGTGCGCAGTTCATGGCTGGCATCGCGGGTGAAATTGCGCTCGCGCGCCACGTGCGCGCTGACCCGGTTGGCCAGCGAATGCAGTGCGGCCGCCAGCTGGCGGGTCTCGCCCTGCATGTCCGCCGGCAGCTTGTTCGGCTCCAGGTCGGCCGCCTCCGGGTGGCCCGGGTCCCAGCGCGAGACGCGCCGCGCCAGCCAGTTCACCGGCGATACCAGGCGCTTGGACGCACGATAGGTGACCCAACTGGCGCCATACACCGCCAGCAGGGTCAGCAGCACCGGCACGATGCCGAACCAGAACGCCAGCATCTCCGCACGCGAACGCAGGAATACCAGGTAGAGGCGGCCGGCCGGGCGCACATCGACCAGCACCAGCTGGTCGTCCTTGGGCAGTTCGTGGAAGCCGGGCTCCAGGTTGCGCAGATTGGCCGGCAACGACAGGGCCGACTGCCCGCTTTCCAGCAGGTAGCCACGGATGTTCTGGGTGTTGGGTGGCGGCTGCACCGGCGAGGCCTCGTGCAGCGTCCAGAAGTACGCCGCCTCCTCGCGCAGGGCGGCGCCGACCAGGCTGTGCTTGATCACCAGCGAAACCAGCCACGCACCGAGCAGGATGCCCAGGCTGGCCAGCACTGCCTGCAGGATGAAAGCGATACGGATCTTGCGCGGCAGGCCGTGCGGCATTGCGGGGTCCCGGTCAGAGCGCTGCGATTATAGGCAGCGCACCGCGCCGTTGGGATGCACGGGCGATGACCGGCGGCACTGCCGGACGGTCATCCCCTGCCCTTGTGCCTGGCCGCAGCCCGGCCCGGCCTGCGGCTGCACCGGCGCGGGCCTGCTCAGGCCATCGGCTGGGCGATGTCGGCAATGCGGTAGCCGGCACTCTGCACGGTATGCAGCAGCGGACGGTCGAACGGCTTGTCGATGATCTTGCGCAGGTTGTACAGGTGGCTGCGCAGGGTGTCCGAATCCGGCAGGCCGTTGCCCCAGATCTCGCGTTCGATCTCCTGGCGGGTGACCACGCGCGGCGATTCGCGCATCAGGATGGTCAGCAGGCGCAGGCCGATCGGCGACAGCTGCAGCTCGGTACCGGCACGGGTGGCACGCATGCTGACCGGATCGAGCACCAGGTCGGCGACCTTCAGCACTTCCGAACCGACCTGGCGACGCTCGCGGCGGATCAGCGCGCGCAGGCGGGCTTCCAGCTCCTGGATCGCGAACGGCTTGGTCAGGTAGTCATCGGCGCCGAAACCGAGGCCGGTGAGCTTGTCGTCCAGCGTGTCGCGTGCCGTGAGCATCAGCACCGGGGTGGACTTGCGCGCATCGTTGCGCAGGCGACGGCACACTTCGATGCCATCCAGGCGCGGCAACATCAAGTCGAGCACCACGACGTCATAGCTGTTCTCCGCCGCAAGGCGGTAGCCATCCAGGCCGTCCTGTGCATAGTCGACTTCGAAGCCGCGACCTTCCAGGTATTCCCCGATCATCTCGGAGATGTTGCGGTTGTCTTCGACCACCAGCACCAAGCCGGAGGTCTCCTTCGTCTGACGCATGTGATTCCCTCTAACTTCAGCTTTGTGAAACATGCCGGATCGACGGTGGACGCGATGTGAAGTTCCGTCAAGAGGTAAACAAACGGTTCAGAGCAGCGGTCTGAGCAGCGGCCAGACGTTGTCCAGCACCTTCGGCTGCGCCTGTGCGGTCGGGTGCAGGCCGTCGGCCTGCATCATGCCCGGCTGCAGGGCCACGCCCTCCAGCAGGAAGGGCAGCAGCGGCAACTTGTACTGCGTGGCCAGCGCCTTGTAGGCCGCCGCAAGGCGCTGGCGATAGGCTGGCCCGTAATTGGGCGGCACGTCGATGCCCAGCAGCAGCACCTTGGCACCGGCCTTCTGGCTGGCCTGCACCATCTTTTCCAGGTTGCCCTGCACCTGCGCCGGGGTCAGCCCGCGCAGTGCGTCATTGCCGCCGAGGGCAATCACCACCACGGTCGGCTTTTCCTTCGCCAGCAGGCCGGGCAGGCGGGTCAGCGCGCCAGCGGTGGTCTCCCCGCTCATGCTGGCGTTGACGATGCGCGCCGGCGTTTTCGACTGCTGCGTGACCCGCTGCTGCAGCAGGCTCACCCAGCCGGCGTCGGCAGGGATATTGTGGGCAGCACTGAGGCTGTCGCCGAGCACCAGCACGGTGCCAGCCGGACCTTTGGCACACGCCAGCCCGGGCAGCAGCAGGAACCCTAGCAGCAGCACCATCATCACGCCGGCTCGCCGGCTCCATCCCGTCTTGCGCATTGGAGTCTCCTCATCGACAGCCTGTCCCCCCGCAGCGCGTCCGTTGCCATCGCCGTCGACCGGGTCGGCAAATCCGTGCAGGGCCCGGAGGGTGAAGTCCACATACTGGACAACATCACCCTGACCGTCCATGAAGGGACCAGCGCGGCCATCGTCGGCGCCTCCGGTTCCGGCAAGACCACCCTGCTCGGCCTGCTGGCCGGGCTGGACCTGCCCAGCCGCGGCCGCATCGCGCTGGCCGGCCAGGACCTGGCGGCGCTGGACGAGGAGGCCCGCGCCCAGCTGCGCGCGCGTGAAGTCGGCTTCGTGTTCCAGAGCTTCCATCTGCTGCCGGCACTGACCGCCGCCGAGAATGTCGCGCTGCCGCTGGAACTGGCCGGGCGCGAAGACCGGGCGCGGGTCGAAGAAGTGCTGGCCCAGGTCGGCCTGGCCCATCGCGCCCGCCACTATCCGCGCCAGTTGTCGGGCGGCGAGCAGCAGCGCGTGGCACTGGCACGTGCCTTCGTCACCCGCCCGCGCATTCTGTTCGCCGACGAACCGACCGGCTCGCTGGACCACGCCACCGGCCAGCACATCAGCGACCTGCTGTTCGAACTCAACGCCGGCAGCGGCACCACCCTGGTGCTGGTCACTCACGACCTGCGCCTGGCCCAGCGTTGCCAGTACATCCACCGCATCGACGACGGCCGCCTGCTGCCGGTCGAGCGTGGGGCGCAGGCATGAACCTGCTGCAACACGCGTGGCGCGCGCTGCGCCGCGAGGCGCTGGCCGGCGACCTGCTGACCGTGTTCGCCGCGCTGGTGCTGGGCGTGGCGGTGATGACCGCAGTCGGCACGCTGGTGAACCGGGTCAACCTGGCACTGACCGGCAGCGCAGCGGAAATGCTAGGCGGCGACCTCGGCATCGCCGGGCGCGATGACCCGCCGCAGGCGTTCGCCGACGAGGCGCAGCGGCGCGGACTGGCCTACACCCGTATCGCCAGCTTCGGCAGCGTGCTCTTCAACGGTGATGCCAGCCAGATGGCCAGCATCAAGGCGGTGCAGGCGGGCTATCCGCTGCGTGGCACGCTGCGGGTGCGGGCCACGCCCGGGGGCGCCCTGATCGACAACGCCGGCATGCCGGCCAAAGGCCAGGCCTATGCCGACCCACGCCTTCTCCAGGGGCTGGGACTGAAGGCCGGTGACGACCTTGAATTCGGCGCTGGCACGCTGCGCATCGCCGGCATCATCGAGGCCGAGCCGGATACCGGCGGCGACCTGCTTACGCTTTCCCCCACCCTGCTGGTCAACCGCGCCGATGTGGAAGGCACCGGCCTGCTCGGTCCGGGTAGCCGCATCAACTACCGGCTGATGTTCGCCGGAGCAGCAGAACCGATCGCGGCACTTCGGCAATGGCTGCTGCCGCAGGTGAAGGGCCTGCGCCTGCTGAGTGTGGACGACACCCAGCGTGGCGTGCGCCAGGCGTTCGACCTGGCCGGGCGCTTCCTCGGCCTCAGCGCGCTGCTGGCGGTATTGCTGGCCGGTGTTGCCACGGCGCTGGCGGCGAACCGCTTCGCCCTGCGCCGCATCGACCAGGTGGCGATCCTGCGCTGCCTGGGCGCGCGCCAGCGCGACATCCTGTCCGGTCTGGCACTGCAGCTGCTGATGCTGGCGGTGCCGGCCTGCGCACTCGGCATCGGCCTGGGCATGGCGGCGCAGGAAGGCCTGGTGCAGGTGCTGGGCAGCCTGGTGCCGCAGCGCCTGCCGCTGCCCGAGGCAATGCCTGCGCTGACCGGTGCCGGCATCGGGCTGTTGCTGCTGTTCGGCTTCGGCCTGCCGCCGCTGCTGCGCCTGCGCGGGGTGCCGCCGATGCGGGTGCTCAACCGTTCCTTCGCCGCCCTGCCGCCGGCCTCGCTGCTGGCCTACGTGGCTGCCCTGGCGGCCAGCCTGCTGCTGGCGGTGCAGGTCACCGGTGATCTCAAGCTGGCGCTGTGGGTGCTGGGCGGGTTGGCCGCGCTGGCGGTGGCGGCCGGCGTGGTCGGCTTCGTGCTGCTGCAGCTGCTGCGCGGCCTGCAGCACCGCCTGCATGGCCACTGGCGGCTGGGACTGGCCGCGCTGACCCGGCGCCGGATGCTGGCGGTGATGCAGCTGGTGGGGCTGTCGCTGTCGCTGTGCGCGCTGTTGCTGCTGGCGGTGACCGGCCCCGGCCTGCTGCAGCAGTGGCGCGAGCGACTGCCCGCGGATACGCCGAACTACTTCCTGATCAACATCCAGCCCGAACAGCGCGACAGCGTGCTGGCCGCACTGCGTGGACTGGGCGCCAACGACGCCAGCATCGAACCGATGGCCACTGGCCGCCTGATCGCGATCAACGGCAAGCCGCCGCTGCGCGTGGACCGCTCGCCTGAGCAGAACGGGCAGCCGGCACAGGGCGAAGGCCAGCGCGATGACGACGACGAGAACCGGCCGTTGAACTTCAGCTGGCGCAGCAGCTTCCCGCCGGCCAACACACTGGTCAACGGCACCTTCTGGAAGGCAGACAGCACCGCCGCCGAAGCCTCGGTGGAAATCGGCTGGGCCAAGCGCTACGGCGTGCATCCCGGCGACCGCATCACCATTGCGGTGGGCGAGCAGGAACGCGAGTTCACTGTCACCAGCGTGCGCAAGGCCGACTGGAACACTTTCCGTCCGAACTTCTTCGTGCTGCTGAACCCGAATGCGGTGGGCGATACGCCACACAACCTGCTGTCGGCATTCCATCTACCGGCCGGCAAGGCCGCCGGACTGGGCGAGCTGGTACGCGCGCAGCCGAACCTGTCGTTGCTGGACGTGGATGCGGTGATCTCGCAGGTGCGCGATGTGATGGAACGGGTGGCACAGGCGGTGCAGCTGGTGATGGTGTTCAGTCTGCTGGCCGGCGTGCTGGTACTGCTGGCCGCGCTGCAGGCCACGGCGGGCGAACGGCGCTACGACAGCGCGGTGCTGCGCACGCTGGGCGCGACCCGTCGCCAGCTGCGTGGCGCGGTGCTGGTGGAATTCGGTACGCTGGGCACGCTGGCCGCGTTGCTGGCGGTGGGCGCGGCCGCTGCGATCGGCGTGGCGGTCTCGCAGAAGGTGTTCGAACTGCCGTTGCTGCCGCCGTGGCCGGGCCTGCTGATCGGCGGCGTGGTCGGCATCGGCTTGAGCCTGCTGGCAGGCTGGTGGGGTACGCGCGCGATCCTGCATACGCCACCGGCACTGGCCCTGCGCGAAGCCTGACGCGATCGTGACACGCTCGGGGGGGCGCTATGCTGCGCGCCCCACCCGATCAGATCGTCCGGAAGCGCGGAACGTTGCTCCCGCGCTCCCGAGGTTCAAGGAATGAAGATGAAATACAGCCTCTGTCTGCGCATCCTTCTGGCCAGTTCCCCGCTGCTCACCGCGGTGCTACCCGCAGGCGCCCGCGCGGCGGAGGGCTATGTTCCTGACGCGGTGCAGGCCTTCGTGCTGGAAACGGTGCTGGCTGATGAAGCGCAAGCCTTCCTCGAGGGCCACCCGACCTATCTGGTTCCGGCCAGCGTGTCACGCACGCGCAGCGATGCCGGCGTGGTGGCCGACCTGCGTGCTGAGTTCGACCGGTTCTACCGGGGCCAACCGAAGCCGAGAAAGGAAGTGGCGCACATGGCGATCCTCGTCGCACAGACCGCGCTGCTGCTGCCGGACCGTAGCGCCTGCAGCACGGATCGAGTGCGTTGCCACCAAGCTGTCATGGGCGTCCGCACCCGCGATGACGAGGCCAGCCTGCAGGCCACCTTGCGTGCGTTCCAGGACGCCGGGCTGGACCTGACCACCTTGGGCGAGAAGGCGTCTTGAGTGCACCGCATCCACGCATGGCGTGGATGCAGCGTGCGATCACCGATGGAGAGCGTGCCGAGCAAGCTCGGCACCTACCAGGAGCAGATATCCGGCACGGCACATCCACATCACGCGTGGATGCGGTGTGCGATCACCGGCGAAGAGCCTACCAAGCAAGCTCGGCACCTACCGGAAGCAGGGGTTGGTAGATCCACGCCATGCGTGGATGCGGCTCACAACGCCTGCTGCTTTGCCCAAGCCACGGTCGTATCCATCGCACGCTGCATTCCCGAAAGCGCTGTGAACACGCAGAGCTCGTCCTTGGCATTGTCATCCCCTACCCGGTTGTGGACTTCGGTGTAGTCCGGAGGGCTTTCGAAAATGACGATACGGACGATGTTGCCGCTGATCAGATGCTTGGCGGAGAAAATGGGGTTGGCTTCGCGGTCTTTCGTACCATCGACGAAGAACACGTTGTAATGCGGGCTGCGGAAGTCTTCAGCACGCAGATTGGCCGTCTGGATGCCGGCCGTGAACGCGTCGAGGAAATGCTGTTCGAGACGATCATGAACTGCGGATCGGACAGGTACGTTTCGAACAACTGGCGCTCTTCCACGAGCATCAGCGAACCTCATTTTCGAGCAATGGAATCGCAAGGACACGAACCACGTCGTGACCTGGAGGACCATCAGTGCGGCTCTCGCAGAAGCGAAATCCAGCGAGCATGCCAGCATCTTCGAACACGGAGCGCACGATGTCGATTTCAGCCGAAGCCGCCCTGTCGGATTCGTGCCGACGGTGGCTCCCGAACGCAACCCCTTCGGGGCCTGGATAATAGAAGACGCTTGGAAGCAGGATGCCCTCTTGCGCGTGCAGCTCGAAGTCGGTGAAGCTCAATGCGAGGAACATCTTCGCATCGGCTGAATCACGTGCACGACCGGAAATGCGGACTGTTGAAAGCACGTGACTGCAGAGACTGAGCAGATAGGCCGAGGTCCATCGAGGCCCAAGGCGCTCCAGCACTCCATCAATCCGACTCAAGCGCGAGACAAGTTCCACCTCCTCGAAGTCGTCGATTTCGAGATGGAAACTGTCGATGTCGTCACAGGCTTCGCCGGACAACAGTTGACTACAGAGGTCGGAGAGCTTCATCGGTGGGATGATCAAGGGCGGCGTGGGCAGCCACCCTATCGCACACCCAACCTCCGAGCGGAGGTTTCGAGAGAATGTGGCGAATTACGTCAAAGCGATACGCATCAGGCGCCATGTAACGCGACCCCGAGCATGGATGCCACGTGCAATCGCCGGCGAAGAGCGTGCCGAGCAAGCTCGGCACCTACCAGAAGCGGATACGCGGCGCTGCACCTGACCAGAGGATCTGCGCCATGAGTCGAGCAGGGCTCGACTTACTGGGCCTTTTCCACGTACTTGGCGAACACGTCGTCGATCTGCTTGTCCTTCACCTTCTTGCCGGCCTGGATCTCTTCGGCCTGGGTGAACATCGGGATGATCATCGCCATGCCGTCGATCTTGGTCTTCAGGTGCACCCCCGGGGCCTGGCCGAGGAAGCCATCCCAGCGCTGGCGCACCTTGGCCCAGTATCCGGCGGTGGCCTTCCAGTAGTTGCGCGCCGGGGTGAAGTCGACCTCGGTGGTCTTCACGTAGTCGTTGAAGCCGAACTCGCGGGCGGTCTCCACCTGGCTGCCATCGGCGTTGCGCTGCACCTTGGTGTTGAACTGCTCGTGGGTCCAGCCGTTCGGGGTCAGCGTGTGGCGGTTGATCACGGCCAGCGCGTTGTAGTCACTGCGCTTGGTGTACTCGCGGCGCGGCAGCGGACGCCAGCTCAGGTCGCTGGTCCAGCTCGGCACGTTGTTGGTGTAGGTCCAGGTGCCGGTGCCGCAATAGCGCGGTGCGTCGCTCACTTCGTATACGCACTGGGTCCAGGCGCCCTGGTTCACCGCCGCCGGAATGCTGCGCACCTTCCAGGTCTGGTCGGCACTGAACTCGAAACGGTTCGGTGCTTCGTACACCCAGTCCTGGCGCCAGTGCTTGGTGATGTGGCCGCTCTTCTCGTCCAGCAGCAGGTGCTGCAGCACGATGCGCTTCGGCGTGTCTTCGACCACGATGACCACTTCGCTGCCGCCGCTGCGCATCGCCGGCGCGCGCTCGTAGCCCGGCTTCAGCAGCACGGTCTCGTCGAAGGCGAAGTCCACGGTGTACTCACCCTGCATGGCAAGGATGCTGTCGTGGTCACGGGCGATATCGGAGGGCTGCGCGCTGGCCACGCCGCTGGCGGCGAGCACAAGCAGGGCGCTGGCTGTCTGGAGCTTCATCGGGGTCTTCCTTCGGGGTTGCAGATGCGTTGAGAGGCCGTCCGTGGCCGACAGGCGTTCCATCAGGAGTGGGTCACAGGCGGATCAGCGGCAGGTCGCCGGGAATTCGCGGCGCCGGACGCCGCGCGGCATCGGCACAGCAGCAATCGTCGATTGCCAGCTCGCCTTCGGCACCTTCCAGCCGTGCAATGCGGCGCGCGGTGGCTGCGCCCAGCGAGGACAGGGTCGACAGACTGGCGGCCAGCGTGCGGCCATCGTCGGCGGCATGCAGGCGCAGCGCGCACAGGCGCCAGCGCTGGCCACCCAGATGACCGGCCAGGCGCCGCCACAGGCGTTCGCCGACGCTGCCATCGCTGTCGTGCTCGGGCCCCGGCGGCAGCGCAGCCACCAGCCGGTCCCAGGCCAGGAAGTCGCTGTCCGGCAGCAGGTACAGGCGCCACACGCAGCGGCCGCGGCCATCGAGGAAGCACAGGCTTTCGCGCAGGCCTTCGCTGTCCACGCCCTGGCAGGCATGCACGCGTACGGCCTGGCGCCAGCCGCCCAGCTCGTTGCCGTCGGCGTGGTACAGGCACAGCACGGTGCCGAGCGTGGCCAGCTGTGCCGGGGTCGGCCAGGCCGCGCTGTGCGGCGCGGCGATGGAGTCATTCCTGCGTGCGGACAGTGCTCGGCTCATGAGGTCACCAGGAAACGGCAAGGCTGGCGGAGAAGGTGCGGCCCGGGCTGCTGAAACGATCGCTCAGTGCGCGATTGGTGATCAGGCTCGGCGTGATGGACGACCATTCGATGTAGCGCTTGTCGGCCAGGTTGAACACGCCGACATTGAAGGTCGCACCCGGTGCGAAGTTCCAGTGCGCCATCAGGTCCAGCACGCCGTAGCCGGCCGGCTGGTAGACGAACGGCGCCGGTGCGTTCGGATTGGTCTGCGCAGCAGGCGGCGGCAGGCGCTTCTTGCGCTGCACGAAGGTGCCGGCCAGTTCGACTCCCCATGTATCGGTGTCGTACATCAGGCCCAGCGTGCCACGCAACGGATCGACCGAGGCCAGCGGTTCGTCATCGGTCCGGTTGTCACCACGCGACCAGGCCAACGCACTGCGCAGCGCCCAGCCCTTCAGCGCCGGACTGAGCTCACCGAATTCGATGCCGGCCTTCATTTCCGCACCATAGATGCGCGCGTCGGCGATGTTCTGCGACTGGAACACGGTCAAACCCTGTGCGTTGCGGCCGGTATCGACGTTGGACTCGATGAAATCCTTGTAGTCGTTGTAGTAGCCACTGACGCTGACGTACGCCGCCGGCGCGATGAAGCGCAGGCCAAGCTCGTAGCCGTCGCTGGTTTCCGGCTTCAGGTCCGGGTTGGCGATGGCGGTGTAGCCGAAGGCCACGTTGGTCAGGCCGATGTTGACGTCGTTGTACGGCGGCGAACGGAAGCCACGCGCATAGCCGGCGAACAGCGACCACTGGTCGGTGAAGCGCCAGACCATGCCCAGCTTCGGCGACACGCTGGTCTTCTTCAGCTGCGCCACGGCCGTGGTCGGGTTGTCTTCGGCGAAGATGCTGTCCACTTCCGGCTTCAGCTCGTAACGGTCCACGCGCACGCCCGGCACCAGCGACAGCTTGCCGTCGGCCAGGCGCATTTCATCCTGCGCGTACAGGCCCAACTCGGTGGTCTTGCTGATCGGGAAGTCACGCACCGGGAAGGTGTCGGGGGTAACGGTGTTGCTGACCACACCGGCACGGTTGACCTGGTAGCCGTCGCGCTTCTGGCGGATCTCGGTACGGGTGCCTTCGAAGCCGTAGGTCAATGCGTGCTCGACGCTGCCGGTGCTGAACGCCTTGTTGAACTGCGCCTGCAGGCCAAAGGCATGCTGGTCGAAGGAGAACACGCGGTGACGGCGGCTGCCGTCGGTGCGGGTCTCGTCGGTCTGCTGCCGCGTTTCGCTGTTCTGCGCATACACCTGCCAATGCAGGCTGTCGGCGAACGGCTGGTCCAGCGCATCCATTTCGTGGGCAAAGGACACGCGGGTACGCTTCTGCGTGTCGTGGGACTTCATGCCAGTAGCCGCAGCCATCGCGCCGGGGCGCGGTGCAACGCTGGCAATCGCCGACAACACATTGGTATCGGTGGTGTCTTCGTTGCCTTCCACGGTCAGGCGGAAGCGCTGGTCTTCGCTCGGTGCGTAGACCAGCTTGCTGAGCAGGCTGCGGCCGTCGCGGTCCTGCGGATTGGACGCCGTACGGGTGTCGTTGTCGCTGCGCACCGTGCCCTTGCTGTCCGTTTCCTGGCCTTGGTGGTGGTTGACGTTGACCAGGCCGCTCCAGTGGTCGCCACCAAAGGCGGCGGTGGCACCGCCGAGCAGGCCCTTCCACTCACCGTCGTAGCCGAACTTCAGGCCGAAGTAGCTGTTCTTGCCGTCCTTGAGGTAGTCGGCCGGGTCCTTGGTGACGAACGCCACCACGCCGCCCAGTGCATCGGAGCCGTACAGCGAGCTGGCCGGGCCGCGCACGATCTCCACGCGCTTGAGCGTATCGAGGTCGGTGAAGTTGCGGTTGGAACTGGCGAACGAACCGATGTCGAACCGGGTCGGCATGACGATGCCATCGGTCTGGATGCGCACACGGTTGCCGTCCAGGCCACGGATGCGGAAACCATCCAGGCCGAAGCGGGTCGCGCTGCGGGTGACCGACAGGCCCGGCTCGTAGCGCACCAGATCCTTGATGTCCTGCACCAGGTGCCGGTCCATCTGCTCGCGGTCGATGACGTCCACGGTGGCCGCCACGTCACTCACGGCCCGCTCGGTGCGGGTGGCGGTGACCTGCACCCGATCGAATTCGCGCGCATCAGGGGCGGCGGTGGCAGCAGCGTGGGCGGACAGCGGCAACGCCATCCAGACAGCAAGACACAGGGCGGTATGGCGGGTCATCGGGTTCGTTCGGTCAGGCAGGGGAACCCCCGGTTACCGGCACACCCGGAAGGTGCACGCGGTAGACCGAGGGGGAGAGAGCGGGAGCGGACGGGTCGCCCACCCTGTCGGCGCTGCCGGCAGGAGGGAGGGAGGCGGGCGACCAGGCCGCGATTACTTGGTCAGGATCAGCTTGTCGTTGCTGGTGTGCCGCAGGCGATAGAAGCGGTCGCCGTGCTGGATCAGGATTTCACGACGGCCCTTGAGCAGGGCTTCGCTGTCGATGACCTCTTCCGGCGGAACGACGCGGACCGGTCGATCGCGGAGGGTCAGCGTTTCGGGGCGCAGCAGTACAGGTTGAGCATTCATGAGCATCTGGACTCGTGCGAGGGACGAGTTAAATGATAATGATTCTCAGTTGACAATCAACAACCATTCTCAATTTGATTGATGAGATTAATGATCGAATTCTGAAATTCGATAGATTTCATATATTGAAAGGTGGGGGCACACGGCTTTTGTAGAGTCGAGCCACGCTCGACTGCTCTCGCGCCGTCGCCTGGAAATGCCCGCGCTACGTGCGGAGTCGAGCATGGCTCGACTCTACAAAGGCCCGACCAACCTGGAGTCGAGCGTGGCTCGACTCTCCAAAGGGTTGTCAGGCGAAGACGGCTTCGACCTGGGCCCAGCCGGCCGCGTCGACCTGCTCCAGCACGTCCAGTGCCTGCAGGTTCTGCAGCAGCTGGCTGACCCGGCTTGCGCCGAGGATCACGCTGGAAACGTTCGGGTTGCGCAGGCACCAGGCGATGGCCAGCGTGGCCGGGGCATGGCCGAGCGCGCGTGCCACCTCGCTGAAGCGCCGCACCTGGCCCAGGCGGGCCCCGGCGTCGGCCCCCAGCACCAGGCCCTGCAACCACTCCATGCCTTCCCGCCCCAGCCGCGCATCGGCCGGGATGCCCTGGTCGTACTTGCCAGTGAGCAGGCCCGAGGCGAGCGGCGAGAAGATGGTGGTGCCCAGGCCGGCACCCGCATACAGCGGCGCGTACTCGACCTCGACCCGCTCGCGGTGTAACAGGTTGTACTGCGGCTGCTCCATCGACGGGCCCTGCAGGTTGCGCGCCTCGGCGATGTCCAGCGCCTGCTGGATCTGCGCCGCCGACCACTCCGAGGTGCCCCAGTAGAGGATCTTGCCCTGCCGTACCAGGGTATCCATGGCGTGCACGGTCTCGGCGATCGGCGCGTCCGGATCCGGGCGGTGGCAGTAATAAAGGTCCAGGTAGTCCACCCTCAGGCGCTTGAGCGCGGCATGGCAGGCGTCGGTCACGTGCTTGCGCGACAAGCCGCGCTGGGTCGGCCGCGGGTCCTTGGCACTGCCGAAGAACACCTTGCTGGACACGCAGAAACCGTCGCGCGGCAGGCGCAGGTCGGTGATCACGTCGCCCATGACCTGTTCGGCACGGCCGTTGGCATAACCCTCGGCGTTGTCGAAGAAGTTGACGCCATGATCCCAGGCGGCGGCCACCAGGTTGCGGGCCTCATCGCGCGGGACCTGGTCGCCGAAGGTCACCCAGGCGCCGAAGGACAAGGCGGAAATCGGCAGGCCGGTGGAGCCCAGGCGACGGTATTGCATGCGAATCTCCTGCTGCGGGCCCGCATCCGGGCCGGGATCGAACCCCATTCTACCCGCCGCCGCCAGCCGCAAGCCCTTGCCGTTGCTGGCCTGATCGGTACCGTTGGCCGCGCGCACGCTGCTTTTTCTTGCCCCGGCCCCTGCCCTGCACTAGGCTTCCCGTTTTTCGCGACGCCCTAGGGGAGTCACTCACATGGTCGAAGGTTTGGGCAGGATCGGCTTCGGCCTGTTCGGGTTGGCGGTGCTGATCGGCATCACCTGGTTGTTTTCCAATAACAAGCGCGCGGTTGACTGGAAGCTGGTTGCCACCGGTATCACCCTGCAGATCGCCTTTGCGGCGCTGGTGATCCTGGTGCCGGGCGGGCGCGACGTGTTCGACGCGCTGGGCAAGGGCTTCGTCAAGATCCTCAGCTACGTCAACGAGGGCTCGGGCTTCATCTTCGGCTCGTTGATGGACACCAAGAACTACGGCTTCATCTTCGCCTTCCAGGTGTTGCCGACCATCATCTTCTTCTCTGCGCTGATGGGGGTGATGTACCACCTCAACATCATGCAGGGCATCGTGCGCGTGATGGCCTGGTCGATCACCAAGGTGATGCGCGTGTCGGGTGCGGAAACCACCAGCGTCTGCGCCAGCGTCTTCATCGGCCAGACCGAGGCGCCGCTGACCGTGCGCCCGTACATCGCCAGGATGACCCAGTCCGAGCTGCTGACCATGATGATCGGCGGCATGGCGCACATCGCCGGCGGCGTGCTGGCGGCCTACGTGGGCATGCTCGGCGGTGGCGATCCGGCGCAGCAGGCCTTCTACGCCAAGCACTTGCTGGCGGCCAGCATCATGGCCGCGCCGGCCACGCTGGTCGTGGCCAAGCTGCTGATTCCGGAAACCGGCACCCCGCTGACCCGCGGCACGGTGAAGATGGAAGTCGAGAAGACCTCCAGCAACATCATCGACGCGGCCGCAGCCGGCGCCGGTGACGGCCTGAAGCTGGCGCTGAACATCGGTGCGATGCTGCTGGCCTTCATCGCCCTGATCGCGCTGCTGAACGCCCCGCTGACCTGGATCGGCGATGTGACCGGCCTGGCCGCTGCCATCGGCAAGCCGACCAACCTGTCGACCATCTTCGGTTACGTGCTGGCCCCGATCGCCTGGGTGATCGGCACCCCGTGGGCCGATGCCACCACCGTCGGTTCGCTGATCGGCCAGAAGGTCGTGATCAACGAGTTCGTGGCCTACACCGAGCTGTCGCAGATCGTGAACGGTCAGATCGCCGGCGTGAGCCTGTCCGAGGAAGGTCGCCTGATCGCCACCTACGCGCTGTGCGGCTTCGCCAACTTCAGCTCGATCGCGATCCAGATCGGCGGCATCGGCGGCCTGGCCCCGGAACGTCGCCACGATCTGGCCAAGTTCGGCCTGCGCGCGGTGTTGGGCGGTACCATTGCCACCTTCATGACGGCGACCATCGCCGGCGTGCTGACGCACTTCAGTTGAACCCTTGGTTGAGAAAAGATTCCCTATGAGCAGCAGTGTCGTTGTCGTCGGTTCCTTCAATGTCGATCACGTGTGGCGGTGCGAGTCGCTGCCGGCACCGGGTGCGACCATTGCCGGCCGTTACAGCACCGGCCCCGGTGGCAAGGGCTTCAACCAGGCCGTGGCGGCCTGCCGCGCCGGTGCCGACACGCACTTCGTATGCGCGCTGGGCGACGACGCCGGTGGTGCCACCGCCCGTGAGCTGGCCGCGCAGGATGGATTCGCGCTGATCGCCGAGGCCAGCAGCGAGCCGACCGGCACCGCCGGCATCTACGTCGATGCCCGTGGCCGCAACACCATCGTGATCGGACCGGGTGCCAACGCCGCGCTGAGCACCGACTTCCTGCAACAGCAGCAGGCCCTGCTGACCGGCGCCAAGGTGGTGCTGGTGCAGCTGGAATCGCCGGTGCAGACCATCGAAGCGGCGCTGGCCACGGCCCGCGAGGCCGGCGTCACCACCGTGCTCAACACCGCACCGGCCGACGCCCCTTCGACCATCGGCCTGCTCAAGCTGGCCGATGTGATCACCCCGAACGAGACCGAGTTCGCAGCCCTGCTCGGCCGCCATGTCGGTGAGCGCGTGGATGCCAACGACGTCGCCGCGCTGGATGGTGCCAGCCTGCATGCGCTGTGCCGCAAGCTGGTCGGCAACGGTACCGTGGTGGTGACCCTGGGTTCGGTGGGTGTATTCGTGTCGCATGCCGACGAGAACCTGCGCGGCGATACCCAGCCGTACTACCGCGTGGGTGCCGAACAGGTGCAGGCGATCGACACCACCGGTGCCGGTGACGCCTTCAACGGTGCGCTGGCCGCGTCGCTGGCGCAGGTGGCCGACGCCCCGTTCGCCCGCCACGTGCGCTTCGCCAACCAGTTCGCCGGTCGTTCGACCGAGAAGGAAGGCGCTGCTGCGGCAATGCCGCGCTTCACCCCGGCCGACGTGGAAGTGAAGTAGATCCACGCCATGCGTGGATGGGAAGGCCCGGGTGCGCTGGCATCCGGGCCTTTCTTTTGCCCATTGTCCAGCTCTGCGACCGCCTGCCGCATTGCCCTCACCCCGCCCCTCGCCGAACATCCGCGCAGCTTCTCTGCACGGGCAGGACATGGACGGATTCCCCTGGTTGCTGGTTGCCGCCGCCGGCAGTGCCATCGCAGCCTTGCTGCATATCGGCTGCATTGCCTTTGGGGCACCCTGGTACCGGTGGTTCGGCGCTGGCCAGCGCATGGTCCGGCTGGCACAGGCGGGGCATTGGTGGCCACCACTGATGACCGCCGGCATTACTGCCGTGCTGGTGGCCTGGACGCTGTACGCGCTGGCAGCCGCAGGCTGGCATTCGCCGCTGCCGGCCAGCCGTCCGGTGCTGTCGGGCATCGCCCTGCTGTTGCTGGTGCGCGCGGCGATGGGCTTCGGGCTGGCGCTGCTCCGGCCCGGCTACAACGGCCGGCACTTCTGGGTACTCAGTTCACTGGCCTGCCTCAGCCTGGGGCTGGCCTTCGCGCTGGGGACCCGCCAGGCCTGGCAGAGCCTGGGGTAGCCGCCTACCATCGCCCGCCCTTGGGGGCGGCGGAAGCAACCGTCAAGCATCTGTTGATGCCGGTACGGCATGAGCTGGGTGCGGATCGGCCTGAACCGGACCGCGCCCGACACGGCCGTACCGCCGCCCGCGCCCTACAATGGGCGCATGCAGATCGGCCCGTACACCATTGCCCCCAACGTCGTGCTGGCGCCCATGGCCGGCGTCACCGACAAGCCTTTCCGCCTGCTGTGCAAACGGCTGGGCGCGGGACTGGCCGCCTCGGAAATGACCATCAGCGACCCGCGCTTCTGGACCACGCGCAAGTCGATCCATCGCATGGACCATGACGGCGAGCCGGCACCGATCAGCGTGCAGATCGCCGGCACCGAGCCGCAGCAGTTGGCCGAAGCCGCCCGCTACAACGTGGACCACGGCGCGCAGATCATCGACATCAACATGGGCTGCCCGGCCAAGAAGGTGTGCAACGCCTGGGCCGGTTCGGCACTGATGCGCGACGAACAGCTGGTGGCGCGCATCCTCGAAGCCGTGGTCAACGCGGTGGACGTGCCGGTCACGCTGAAGATCCGTACCGGTTGGGACTGCGACCATCGCAATGGTCCGGTGATCGCGCGCATCGCAGAGAACAGCGGTATCGCCGCACTGGCGGTGCACGGCCGCACCCGCGACCAGCACTACACCGGCCAGGCCGAGTACGCCACGATCGGCGAGATCAAGGCCGCACTGCGCATTCCGGTGATCGCCAACGGCGATATCGATTCGCCGCAGAAGGCCGCCTACGTCCTGAAGGAAACCGGCGTGGATGCAGTGATGATCGGCCGCTCGGCACAGGGCCGGCCATGGATCTTCCGCGAGGTGGCGCATTACCTGGCCACCGGCGAGGAACTGCCGCCGCCGTCACTGGCAGAAGTGCGCGACATCCTGCTCGGCCACCTGCATGCACTGCATGCGTTTTATGGCGAGCCGCAGGGCGTGCGCATCGCGCGCAAGCACCTGGGCTGGTACGCCAAGGATCGACCGGAGAATGCCGCCTTCCGCGCGGTGGTCAACCGTGCCGAAGATCCGGCCAGCCAGATCGCATTGACGACCGAGTACTTCGACCGCCTGATTGCCGGGGAACCGGCGTTGTCTTCGGCAGCCTGAGCGCGCCAGCCCCTCGTAACCCGCCCGACTGCCTTGATCCGTAGAGTCGAGCTTGCTCGACTGCTCCACACCGTAGAGTCGAGCGTGCTCGACTGGCTTTCTGAACAGTCGAGCACGCTCGACTCTACGCGCCCCTTCCATTGATCACGCTCGACGCTACAAGAGCCCGCCCCCATGACCCCGCCGATTTCCTCCCCGACCTACCTGCACGGATTCTCCGGCACCGAGCAGCAGCGCCTGATGACCCAGGCACGGCTGCTGGAATCGAGCATCTTCGGCCAGATCGACTACAGCGGCGCGCGTCGCCTGCTGGAAGTCGGCAGCGGCGTCGGCGCGCAGACCGAAATCCTGCTGCGCCGCTTCCCCGATCTGCACGTGACCGGCGTGGACCTGAGCGAAACACAGCTGGCCACCGCGCGCGAGAACCTGGCGCGCACACCGTGGTGCAGCGACCGCTACACCCTGCAGCAGGCCGACGCCGGCGAGCTGCCGTTCGAAGCACGCAGCTTCGACGCGGCGTTCCTGTGCTGGGTGCTGGAGCACGTGCCGTCACCAGCACGCGTATTGAGCGAAGTGCGCCGCGTGCTGGCCCCGGGTTCGCCGGTCTACATCACCGAGGTGATGAATGCCTCGTTCCTGCTCGACCCGTATTCGCCGCATATCTGGCGCTACTGGATGGCCTTCAACGATTTCCAGTACGACCACGGGGGAGATCCGTTCGTCGGCGCCAAGCTGGGCAACCTGCTGCTAGCCGGCGGCTTCCGCGACGTGCACACCGAGATCAAGACCATCCACCTGGACAACCGCGAACCGGCCCGTCGCAAGACGATGATCGCGTTCTGGGAACAACTGCTGCTGTCGGCTGCCGACCAGCTGTTGCAGGCCGGATCGGTGGACGAGGAAACCGTGGAAGGCATGCGTCGCGAGTTCCGCCTGGTGCAGAACGATCCGAACGCGGTGTTCTTCTATTCGTTCGTGCAGGGCCGCGCCACGGTGTATTGATTCGGTGGAGCCACGTCATGCGTGGCTGCCTTGGCCGATGCACCCCGCCATCCACGCATGGCGTGGATCTACGGATGCGACACTGCACCGCCGATGGAGGCAGTAGAGCCACGCCATGCGTGGCTGCCATCGCCGATGTCCGCGCCATCCACGCATGGCGTGGATCTACGGATCAATGCACGGCGCTGTGGTCGACCGCACCCGGCTGTGCTGCCGGCTGATGCCAGATCCGCTGCCACATCGCGGCCAACCGGCGTCCGACGTCGGCGCGTGCAGCCGGGCTGCTGTAATCCACCCGCACCTGCTCGGGCGTGATCGCCCGCCACTGCCCATCAGCCTGCTCGGCCACCGCGAAGTTGAAGGTGTAGTCCGGTTCCAGCCCCATACGCAGGTCGCTCAGCACCAGCCGGCCGTCCACCACCTGCGCACGCATGAAGCCACGATTGAACCACGTCAGCTGCTGCACCGCCGGGATGGCCTGCGCTTCGCGCAAGGCCTGCACGTTGGATGCGTGGCCTTCGAACCGCATCGGCCCGTGGTCGGCCACCAGCGAGCGGTCGCCCACCACGTAGCCGTTCGGCGTCATTGCCACCACGCGCCACAGCAGGGTGTTGAACGGCATCGGCACCGAGAAGCGCGGCGCATCGCCCAGGCCCATCGCCGCCAGGCTCTGCTGGGCAGCACGGTCGACCTGCGCCTTGGCGATCAGGCCCCAACCCAGGTAGGCACTGCTGACCAGCAACGCCACACCCAGCACCTTGCCAGCCCAGGGGCGGGCGCGACCAAACCAGGCCAGCACGCAGCCCAGCAGCAGCCATACCGTGTAGCCGAGATCGATGATGAAGACACTGGAACCCATGGTCGGGTGTGGGCGCAGCGGCCACCACAGCTGGGTGCCGTAGACGGTGAACGCATCCAGCATGGGATGGGTGACCAGCGCCAGCTGGATCGCCCAGAACCAGCGCACCGGTGACTGGGCGACGCGGCCATTGCCGAAGCGCTTGAACAACCACCAGATCAGTGCCGCCACCCAAGGCAGCACCAGCAGCGAGTGGCTGAAGCTGCGGTGCTCGATCATGTTCGCCACCGGGTCGGCGGCAGTGAAGCCGAGCCACAGGGCGTCGAGGTCCGGCAGGGTGCCGAGCGCGGCACCGGCCAGCAGGGCCGCACGGCGATGTCCGGGCGGGGCGATGGCAGCAGCGACGGCGCCGCCGAGCACGATCTGGGTCAGGGAATCCATGGGCCGATGCTAGCGGCTTGCGGGCGTGCCGTCTTGATGGCACAGCCGCTCGCGCTCTTTTGTAGAGTCGAGATCCTATGTTCGTGGTCAAGCCTGCTGGAAGCAGGCTTGACCCACCTTCAGCATGGCCGGATCGAAGTCCCGGCCGCTTTTG